>CAZDUE010000142.1:0-3696 GCA_964508575.1 uncultured Methanosarcinales archaeon | reverse complement strand
GCAGATTAATGCAGAGATTTCAAAGCTTAATCAGGAATTGCATCAGATACACACAGGCAAGATTAAGAACCATAATGGCAGAAGCAAAGAAATTGTAAATGAAATAAAAAAACTGCATAAAAAGAAAGAGCAGATACTATCTATTCCAAAAGAGCAAGTGCAACAAGCAACGATTGAAGATTCATTGCAAAAGAGGATAAAAGAATCGCAGAAGAAGCTCAAAGAATTAAGGGAATTGCAGCAGAAGTTCTTTAATGAGCAAAACAGGAAACTCAAGAAACAGTATAGAGATGAAATTGAAAGGATAGAATGGGAATTTGTTGAAGAAACATTGAACGAGCAAGGACATGAAGAAGCAATGAAGAAATTGCAGAAATTCAAGAAAGATAAATCAAAGCCATTCTTCTTGTGGAAACTGTACTTTGCTGAGGTATTTCAAAGAGAAAATCCGGGATTTGATGTCGTGATTGCTAATCCACCTTATATAAAAGAGTATGTAAATAGAGAAGCATTTGATGGTTTACGTGAACTTCCTTATTATCAAGGTAAGATGGACATTTGGTATTTCTTTGCATGTAAAGGTATAGATTTAATGCGCAACAATGGAGTATTGACATTTATCGCTCAAAATAATTGGGTTACTAGTTATGGAGCGTCTATAATGAGAAATAAAGTAATTAATGATACTCAAATTATAAATTTAATAGATTTTGGGGATTATAAAATATTCGAAGCTGGAATTCAAACAATGGTTATGATATTCAGACTAGATAATTCTACTGATATTTATGAATTTAATTTAAAAAGAATAATAGGTAAAGAAGCAACCTTTCAAGACGTTCTCCACTTATTAACCAACAAGAAAAATCCTAAAAATGAATATTTAACTCCATTTATAAATCGCAAATTATTAACTAACAAAACTTTAACATTCAGCAATTCAGTAGCTGATTCAATAATTCAAAAGATGATTAGATTGAGTAATTTTAAGTTTACAGAAAAAGAAATTGCAAACGGAATTCACCACCACCACGATTTAGTCAACAAAGATAGATTAGAAATTCTAGGAAGTAAATTTAAAATTGGTGATGGGATTTTTGTATTAAGTAACGATGAAAAGAAAAATCTCAATCTATCAAAAAAAGAATTAGAGTTAATAAAGCCATCTTATACAACAGAGGAACTTAGCGGATATTATACCAATCCAAAAAATAAAGAATGGGTTATTTACACTGACTCTAGGTTTAGCAATCCTCATCAAATGAGTCCCTATCCCAATATTAAAAAGCATCTTGATAAATTTAAATCAGTAATAACTTCAGATAACAAGCCATACGGTTTGCACAGGGCAAGAGACGAATATTTTTTTAAAGGAGAGAAAATAATTTCGCTAAGAAAGTGCACAAAACCTTCATTTACTTATACCAATTTTGATTGTTATGTTTCTGCTACATTTTATGTTATTAAAAGTGACCGAATAAATCTAAAATATCTCGCTGCATTATTAAATTCTTGCTTGATAGAGTTTTGGCTGAAACACAAAGGTAAAATGCAAGGACACAATTACCAAGTAGATAAAGAACCTTTATTAGATCTACCAATTATAAATGTGCCACCTAATCAACAAAATTCTTTTATCCAATTAGTTGACCAAATTTTATCAATAGCTAAAGATGATGATTACCACGATAATAGTGATAAACAATCAAAAGTCAAAAAGCTTGAAAAAGAAATTGACCAGTTAGTCTATAAACTCTACGAATTGACTCCTGAAGAGATTAAGATTGTTGAGGGGTTTGGAAATGAACCAGACATTTAGTATTAGTATTAATCCTGATGAAGAAGGATTTATTGGAAGAGAATGTCCAAAATGTGAAGAGTATTTTAAGGTTAAAACTGGCACAGGATTACCAATTCAATATCATATCTGCCCTTATTGTGATTATAAAGGGAGTAATAAAGAATTTTTTACAAAAGAGCAAATTGATTACGCCAAAAGTGTCGCAATCAAAAAAGCAGTTGGACCTATTTTTGATGATTTTCATAAAAGTCTAAAAAAATTGAAAACTTCAACGAGAGGGGGGTTTATTCAAATAAAAGTTCATACGAGTGGGAATATTTTTAGAATTAAATATTATCAAGAAAAAATATTGGAAACTAATGTTATGTGTGATAATTGCGGATTGATGTTTTCTATTTATGGTGTTTTTTCTAATTGTCCAGATTGTGGAAAATTAAATGCTAAAGTTATTTTTGAAAAATCTATTGAAGTTTCAAGAAATAAATTAAAACTGTCTGAAGATTCTGCCATTGAAACTGCTCTTAAAGAAGAATTACTAAAAGATTCATTAATCGGAGCAATATCCGCATTTGATTCTCTTGGAAAAGCTTTGAGAGGTAAACACAATACAAAATTTCCTTCAAATCCTAAAAATCTTTTTCAGAATTTTGTTAAGCTTAATGAAACTCTAAAAAACTCTTTTGGTAAGAACATTAAAGATTATTTATCTCAACTGGATTCTGATTTTTTATTTAAAATGTTTCAAGTTAGACATATATTTGAACATAACGCAGGAGTTACTGATGATGATTTTATAAAAAACCTACCTGCTTTTTCTTCTCAAAAAGGCAAAAAATATAAGATAGATAATAGAGAAATTGAAGAGTTTTTAGGAAAAATATCAAAATTAATGCTAAGCATATATTCAGAGGTTGAATAATTAAAATGCCATACAAATTATCCCCATCAAGTCTATCGTTATTGAAAGAATGCCCTAGATGCTTCTGGCTGCACTTCAACAAAGGCATAAAGAGGCCAGACAGTATAGTTCCTTCCTTGCCTGCCGGAATGGATAGAATATTGAAAGCTCATTTTGATTCTTTTAGGGACAAGGGATTATTGCCTCCTGAGCTTGAAAAGCTAAACGGTCACGTAAAATTATTTGATAATATTGAGTTATTAAAAGCTTGGAGGAATAATCTTAAAGGCATCCAATGGATTGATGAGAAAGGTAATATTTTTAGGGGAGCTGTTGACAACATATTGCAAAAGGACGAAAAATTAATAGTATTGGACTATAAAACAAGGGGTTATCCATTAAAAGAAGACACTGCTGAACATTATCAGGACCAACTTGATATTTATAATTTGCTTTTAAGAAAAAATGGATATAAGACAGAAGATTATGCGTATCTCCTTTTTTATCATCCTTCCAAAATAAATGGCAATGGGGACGTAATATTTAATACGGATTTAATTAAAATGGGGATATCTATAAAAAATGCTGAATTGATATTTAAGGAAGCATTGAATGTATTGCAAGGCAAACTTCCAGAGGATAATGATGACTGTGGGTTTTGTAAATGGGCAGATTTGTCCAAATAATAGAATTCATAAGTTATTTAAACATTGTAATAATCAAGCTATAAAAAACAATCAAAAAGGTGATATCAATGGCAGAAATTGTATGCAAATGCGGAGTTAAAAGAGAGAAAGGATATCTCTATTTTGTGAATAAGAAAGGGGATTGTGCCAGAGTTCCAATGGCCAGAGCTGGCAAAAAGACAAGCAAAAAGCAGGAAGTCATGCATAAGTGCGGCATAAAGAGGAAGTCTGGTTATTTGTACTTCTTGGACAAGAGAGGAAATGTCTCTATGGCAAAGATGGCCAAAGGCGGAAGAAAAAAGAAGAGAAGG
>CAZDUE010000141.1:0-3729 GCA_964508575.1 uncultured Methanosarcinales archaeon | reverse complement strand
AGTGAGCGAAGCGAGCTGACCAATGGGCTCAGAACTGCAGTTCTGTTGTCCAGTGTCCAGTGATTTGTCGTGGACGAAAATATTTCGGAAGTCTTGTGATAATTTTTGGAAACTTAAATTGGTTCAGCTTTTGTTTTTTCTTTTCCATATTGAAAATAACTTGTTTAGTTATTTGTTACAAATTTGTAACATATTTGTAATCAAAAAGTTTATAAATAGTTACGTATTTGTAACATTAATTCAGTAATTTAACATTCAGTATACACAAATGGTTAAAAGAATTGCAATAAGCTTGGATGAAGAACAGTTAGCCATACTTAATTCTCTGAAAGGACTAGGAAAAAAAGATGCTGAAAAAGTCAAGAATATACTAATGGCTTATCTCTCTGAAAAAGGTTATCTCGATAAGTACAATAAAAAAAATAATTCTGAAGGTGATGATGATGAAGACTAAAGCACAGTGTAAAAAAAATGCTGTCCTTGAGGGCAAAATGCATTATGAAAAAAAAATCATGTGCGTTGTCAGGGGACGCTCCCTACGGGAAGACAGCACTATCAAGGATAACATCGAGCATTTTGCTGGACAGCATGTAGTACAGCAGTCTTCTAAAAAAGCACAGCTCTCTATATTTGTGATAATAGGACTGATAGTTTTAGCAGCAGTCTCTGCAGGAATTTACTTTTATCAGCAAAGCTCTACAATAGATCAAAACTCTCCTCTAGAACTTTCTCCAGTCAAAAACTATGTTGACCAGTGTATTGATCAAGTAGCAGTTCCAGGAATTTATTTACTTGGACTTCAAGGCGGACAGATATTTGTAAACAGAGAAAATGTAAATATCTCATCATTAAATGTAGTATACGGATATTACAAAAACAGAAATGTTCTCGTAACTAAACAAGAAATGGAACAGCAAATATCAACGTACATGGAATTACAGCTTCCAGTTTGTCTTTCTAATTTTGAATCATTAAAAGAAAAAGGACTTAATGTTACTGCTAGAAATATAACTGCTAAAACTACAATCGCAGATAATGAAGTTTTCATCAACATAAATTATCCTGTAACAATAAAACAAGATTTACAATCGCAGAAAGTAGATTCATTCTCAAGAAAATACGCAATTCGTTTAGGACACATCAGAGACGTAGCAGATCAAGTTGTAAAAAAACAGCAGGAAGATCCTTATAGTATCAATTATCAGTTCTTAACAACTTTTGATGTTCACATAGAAACATCTCTTTATGATAATGAATCATTAATTTATAAAATAGAAGATCCTTTATCAAAACAAAAAACAATTCCTTATGTCTTTGAATTTGGAATGAAAGCAGTAAAAAACAAACCTCCAAAACTGAATTTAGAATCTACTTACTATCTAAAAGACAATAAAAGATTTACTTTAGAAATTCCAGTTTCTGACGATGATCAAGATCTAAAATTCAGAACAAACTCAGGATTATTTGATATTAAAGATGGAACTATCGACTTTATTCCTCGAGTTACTGGAACTTTTAATGTTTCTATCCACGTTGAAGACTCTCATTATCAGTATGATGAAAAATCAGTTTTGTTCATAGTTGAGGATGATTGATCAGAAAATAAATTCAGAATAAAATCAAGGAAAAAAACAAAATAAGAAACAAAAAAACCAAATGCAAAAAACATCAATAAGAAAAAGGAAAGAGAAAAAATCTGAAATATTCAAGAAAGTATTTGCTCTAACAGTAATCTATCTTTTAATAGCATCTTTGATAAGTGTTGAGGTGTTTGCGACTCAGGATGATGGCGCTAGTGAACAAAAAGAAAATCCTGAACAAAAAGCAGCTAGAGAAAAAGATGAGCGAATAAATAAATATTCTCAAAATGGTTTGACTAATCCTGGTGGTTTGGATTTAAAAGATCCAGAACAGAAGACTGCTTTTGGTAATATTGCCCCCAGATTAAGTCCAGATAAGGTAAATTCTCTTAAGGGTGATAACTTGAAGGAGTACATTGCATTGGCAGGTACAAAATCAGAGATGCTTGGCAAGTTAAGTTCAGATAAAATTGTTGAATACTTGAAAGCTAAGGGACAATTTAGTGCTCAGCAATTCCGTGTGATAAAAGATAAAATCAATCCTGAAGCTTTAGAGTCTTTAGGTGTAGATATTTTTATTCTTGAAAAAGAAGGTATTCTTGAGGATATTTTAAGTAAAAATTTTGGATATAAAGGAAAACTAGATTTTAATAAGGATTCAGGAGTTACTATGAGAGCAGATGGTACATTAGTAAGTAAAGAAGGCAAAGAACTGAAGCTAAATGAATATAAAGATGCAAAAAGTGTTAGAATTGTTCCTCAAGGTACAGTTCCAATATCAGGATTACAAACAGTTAAAGAAGTTTTTTTAATAACCTTTGCTGACAATAACCAAGAGCTTGGCGGTAAAGATATACAAAAAATAGAAAGAAATCCAGACGGAACAGTTAAACTGGTGCTTTCTGATAATAATGAAGTAAATCTGAAAAAAAATGACAACAAAGTTTATACTGATAAAGATGGAAATCAGATAATAATAAGACTTGCAGAAAAATCCGTTGTTGAAATCAGAGGTTTCACAATAACTGCTCATGGTGATAGTAGAGATACAACAACAATAACTTTGATAACTGCTGGTGAACATAGTGGAGGAATTTCTGTAAGTGGAGCATATGAGTCTGATAATGATTATGATGGAAAGCATTTCAAGACTGTTGTTAATGGAGATTCCAAATCAGGAATGATTTTTGTAAATAAAGACAACAATCTAGTTATTGGAGCTGACCCTGAAAATGCCCCTAGTGATTATGTACGCCCGCAGGGAACTTTAACAATCTATATTGGAGGAAAAGTTAATTCAGAAGGTGCAATATACAAAGTTGATTATTATAATGGCAATATCAGGAATATTTTAGTTCCTGATGGTAAGAGTTTTGATTTTAATAAAGATGATCTGAATAAGAGATTTACTTTTTATGGTAGTGGCAAAGGTCTTAATGTTTATTTTGTAACTCATGGAGTCCTGCTTCCAAAGGTTTCGATAGATCAAGCTAAAGCTTTGGAACTAAGGGTGTTAAGTGAAGCTCTTCAAAACTTAAGTCCTAGTTCTGAAGCATATAAAAAAAAAGCTGCAGAATTAGAAAAGAAAATCACTGATTTAAAATTAGAAAATGCAATAACTATTGCTGATTCTGGAAGAATTGCAATATTGTCTGGAATTGCTAAATTTGATACATATGTAAAGTCTTCAAATCATGATACTGAATTTGTAAGAAGAAGTTTCGAATCTAATAACGATAAAACTATTGCTTTTTATGATAAATCAAAATCTAGTGATTTTGTTTACGCTGCTAATACTAATACTAATGCTAAAGATTTTTTCTTAGACAGAAAAGAAATTAAGTATTATGATCCTGTAGATAAAACGTATAAAACTTTAGCAAATAATGATTTATTAATAAAATATTCTAATGAAGATGGCAAAGGTGTTGCTAAAATAGACATTCCGAGTCTTAACGCAATAGGAAAATTAATTGATGAAGGAAAAGATCTTTTAATGGTTCAGTCTACAATAGTTTCAAAGTCTGATAAAGTTACAATCGGTGAAAAGGCATTTTTTCAAATCGCTTATTATAATGCAAATTTAGGAGAATCAGGTACAATAAGTCTTAATGATCTTAATGCAAAGGTTCAGCCGATGTTAAAAAAA
>CAZDUE010000140.1:0-3740 GCA_964508575.1 uncultured Methanosarcinales archaeon | reverse complement strand
ATGGCCGTCTTGTCGGAATAGTCAAGCTAAAAAACTGGGACAGGAGCAAAAATGGATGCCCTGAAGGATTTTATCGGAAAAAAAAGTCTAATGTTCTCATTCGAAAATAATCATCGAATCAATTTCCACGCAAAGCCGTATTGAGAAAAACAAAACAGAGCCACAAATCCGATAGGTTTTTAAATATCATTCAATATAGTACTTTTAATAAAAATACGGGTGGGTAAAAGAGGAAATATAATGGGTGTATTTGACTTTCTAAAAAAAGGAAAAGAGAATCAGAACCAATATTCAGTACCAACTCCACCTAGTCCTGGAAATAATCTCCAAAACCAGAATAGTTACTGGAACCAACCTCAAGTTCCTGCTGCTCCTTCATTTAATTCAAATAATCAAGCAAAACAAGAAAAAAAGCCATTTTTTTCATTTGGAAAAAAAGAAGAAAAAAAAGAAATAAAATTTGATGACTCCCAAGATTTGATGTTTGATCTTCCACCATTGCCTCCTTTCAAAGGATCAAGCGAGAAAGATACTGGGAAAAATTTTGAGCTTCCTCAACTAGATGAGTTTGGAACAAGCAAAAACATCCCAGAATTTGATGTTCCTCTCCCTAAAGAATTACAGAATATGAAATCTCAAGATTTTCCACCTCTGCCTGAGTTGAAACCAAGAAATCAATCATTTGAGTTTCATGAAAACAAGGAAAAAACACTAAAAGCTCCTGAAATTGACTTTACCGCAGACTTCAAAGAAGCACCAAAGCCAAGAGTTTACAAATTTGAAGAAAAATCTGAAACTTATGTTCCTTATGATAAAAAAATTGAGATAAAAGAAGAATCCAGCTTTAAGAATGAACAAAGCTTCAACAGAGACAAACCAAAAAGGAATATAATAAGCCCTCCATCCTTGCCAGAATCTAACTCAAACTTAAGGAAAGAATCAAGAAGCTCTCAAAAGTTCATGAATGTCATGGAGTACAAAAAAGTTCTTGATTCATTAGAAGATGTAAACTCGCTGAATTCAGAAGTTGAAAAAATAACTCCAAGACTTCTCGAGATAGAGAAAGAAAAATCAATAAAGCTTAAAGAACTTCAAGATCATCTAGAAGAAGCTGAAAGAAAACTGATAATGATCGATCAGAGACTATTCGAGCGATGAAATAGTAATAAATTGATAATAACAAAAAAAACTAATGAGGTGGAAAGATGCCAGATGTTCCAATTTTTGTAAAAATTGACAATTACAAAGAAGTTTTAGAAGATATAAATACTATAAAAATGAAGTTAGTGGAAGCAAAAAAATTACTTGCAGAAATAGAAGAATTAAAAAATGAAGAAACTTCAGAAATAAACTTGTGGAGACAAAGTCTAGACGAAGCAGATGCAAAGATGGAGTACATTGACAAAACACTATTTGAGTTAAACCTATAAGTTATGAGAAACAAAATGGCACCAAAAAAACAAGAGCAAAAACAAGATATATTTTACGTAGGAATAAACAATCCTATAAAGTTAAGAAGAAATGTTCTTGAATGCTCTAAGCTTATGATAAGATCATTGCAAGTCTATGAAAAGGTGAATCGGCTTCGAGATAAGAGAGTGGATAAAACAGAAAAATTCAAATCAACAATACGAGAATTAAGTAGAATGTGCAACTCCTTAAAGAGAGAGCTTCCAAGCAATAAGATACTCGAGATGCATGAACAGCAAAAAAAAGCACTCTTAGGAAATAGACCACAAATAAATATACTACCAACAGCACCAAGTCCAACAATAAGACAGGAAGTCAAGAAAGAACTAACTAATGTTGACAAGCTCGAGAGAGACCTTCACGAGATCGAGCAGAAGCTTAAAACATTAGGGCATTGAGTTTTAACAGAATATATTAAAAACATCTCACACAATTTTCTTTCAATCCTTTCCAATACTCCACAACAACTTTGCATAATTCTTGAAAGAATTCGCAACTTCCTGATTTTGAATAACTACTGAGAATGACTTGCCTTTATTGATTCCTATAGTTACAGTATCTGCATATATTTCCATCCAGCTGTGAGTTGTAAATCCTTCAGCCATGTATTTTACTTCAGATAAAGGATACTTTGCAGATTCTTCACCATAAGGAACTCGAGCATATTCATTGTACAAGTATTTGCATTTTATTCCCTTCTCGAATCTTCTTTTATGATAATCCTTAAAGTAAGGAGTCATGCTGCCTTCATAAGGAGTTCTTGCAATGCCAATAATCCACATCTCATCTCCCTTATTCATAATTTTTAAAGTTCTCTCTCTAGCTGTTTGTATTCCTTTCAATCCGTCATAAATCTGAGCAGTTTCTTGAGTTATCGCAGAATTATTCTGTAATTCAAGAATGGGGATTAATTGCTTAATCTTAGCTTCCTGAGCTTTTAGCTCAGATTCTTTTTCTTTGATGTGTATTAATAATCTATTAGGATCTGCTGCTTTGAAATACTTAGTTTTTCTTTTCATAATATGGCTTGCAAGACCTTTTTTCGCTAGACGATCGAGAACTGAGTAAACTTTAGAAGGGGAAATTCCTGACTCATCAATTAAAGGACCAGAAGTTGTTTCTCCTAAACGTATAAGCGCCAGGTATACTTTAATCTCGCCATCTGTAAGACCTATTTTTCGTAATGCTTCAGTATCCATAGCGTGAGTAAATCATCTCAGATTTATATACTTTTCTTTTATATATCCTTAGGGGATAATAAATTACTCCCCCTTAAGGGAAAAGAAGATTTATATAGTTTATTTGCTATTTCATAGTAATTAAAAAAACATTTACTGTGTTAAATGGTAAATGAAAATTAAAGGTAAAAAAATGGACAAAGAATTAACTGAACTATTAGACGCGCATGACATTAATGCAACTTGTAAATATGCAAACAAAACTGAAAATGTTTTGCAAACATATATTGAAATTTGTGACTATTACGAACAGAAAGAAGATTATTTACATGCAGTCATGTACGCAGAAGCAATAAGAGACTTTGACAGAGTTGACAGACTTTTAGAAATTCCTGGAGCTTTAGAACAAGCAGGAAGCATAATAACTTTTCAAGATATGATTCTTTTAGATACTCTTTTAGGTCTAGATTCAACCCCAGGAATTAAGATGCACTGGACAATATCTGACTCTCTATTCAGAAGAGGAAAAGCTGAATTCATGGCAAGATTAAATATAAAACTTAATCATTGAGGATTAAAAATGGAATCTCTAAAAAGTGATTTTGGATTTAGTTTAGAAAAAAAAGTCAGCAATTTGGAAACAACAAAACAATACCTTAAAGGATGTTTAGATCCTAATAATGCAAGACTTTACGGAACATTTCAAGAAAGAGCTGCTCTAAACATTACGCAATTTCATAAAATTCAAGGAAGCTTACTAATCAGAATGGGAATGGTTTATCCAATAATCTCGTATCTTGTAAACTATGCAGGACTTCCTCCTGAAACTAAAAATGATTTGCATGGGATTATAATAAACTACCATACATGGATTGCAGGATATTTGTCTTATGTTGTTGAAATTCAATTAGGTCTAAGTAAGTATCCAATAGAATTTGCAGAAAAAACTTTAATGTTAGCAAAAAATTATTTAAAAAAATGAGGAGAAATTAATTTAATCTAAAATCATCATTATTTTTTATAATTATCTTTCTTCTCAAGATATTCAAAAAAATCTTCCCTGAGCTTGTCAATATCTTTCATGATTGGGAT
>CAZDUE010000139.1:0-3772 GCA_964508575.1 uncultured Methanosarcinales archaeon | reverse complement strand
AATTCTGCTGATTATGAAAAGACAATAAAAGTAACTGCAGAGGATGCTAGAAAGATTTTAAATCAGCAGTAAGAATTATAAATAATCTTCTTTATTCTTTATTTTAATGACAAAACTTCAAAAAATCCCCTCTTCTGATTACAAGAAAATCCTTGATAATATGCCTGTTGCTTGTGTGGATTTATTGATTTATAATGATAACAAGGTCTTGCTTGTTCTTCGTAAAGATGATCCTGCTAAGGGTGAGTGGTTTGTTCCTGGAGGAAGAATCTTCAAGAACGAAAAACTTGAGTATGGTGCCATTAGAAAAGCTCGTGAGGAAGTTGGACTAGATATTACATTAGAGAAACAGATAGGATGTTTTGACTTGTTCTTTGATAAAGGAGTTTTTGACAATATTAAGGATGGAGTTCATACCATAAGTGTTGTTTACCTTTGCAGTCTAAAAGACACAAAACAAAAAATAAAAATTGACAATACAAGTCTAGATGCTAGATGGTTTGATTTGAAAAATAAGAAAGAACTTGAAAAAACTCATCCTTATGTTCAAAAGTTGATTGATGCTGCTCAGTTATAGTTAACTCATAAGCTTTACAAATTCTGCAGGACTTACTATTTTTGTTTCTCTGAACTCTTTTAATTCCAATAAATGAGAATCTCCTGATATTATGTAATTTGCTTTTGTAGATGTACAGCACATTCTAAAAATTTATCATCGTCAGGGTCTTCTTTTACTAATAAAATCTTTTCTTTTGTTTCAGCAATTTCTGAAAGAGCTAAATAGGTATTTAACACTAAATCCTTCTGTTTTTGATTGAGTCTTTCTGATATTCTTTTTCTTGATAAAACATCTTTTATTTCTTCTATTATCTCAGAATTTGTATAATTCTTTACTTTTTCTAAGATAATCATCTCCAAAATCAAAGCAGGATTTCCATTAGAATTAATTGCAGAAGATATGACTACATTGGTGTCAATGACTACTTTAATCATTTTCTTATCTCTTTGATTTTCGAACTTCTGCTATTTCACTATTTATTTCTTCAGAGCTTAATTTACTTACAGATTCTCGTAAAATCCTGAATTCAGAGATCAGTTTTTCTTTATCGAGCTTCTTCATTATTATTGTATTTTTATCCAGAGGCATTATTGTAAATATTGTGTTCTCCTTAGCTCCTATAAATTCGCGAACTTCTTTAGGAATTATTATTTGTCCTCTATCAGACATTTTTGCTGTTTCTATGCTCATTTGCATCACCATAAATGAGTAAGGAAAACTTATTTATAAGCTTTACGGATTTTTCTGATCTTGAAAAGAATCTTTCAATACATAACCACTATGCAATAATAACATTTAAATATTAAATATCTATTCTGAGATTATGCTCGAACTAATAGTAAAGCCCAGAGAAGTAATAACTTGGGAAGAATTTTGTAGAAACACTCCTGCTTATTCTATAGCTTTAGATGGCTATGTTTATGGATCTCCTTTTATTCAAGAAAAACAAGAAGCCGGACCTAGAGCTAATTTTAATCATCATGAAGAAGTTGAAAATATAGCAACACGAAGTACAGCAGGACAAATATTCATGGCAATTAAACAAGGATTCTTTGAAGCATTTAGATTAAATGGACTGCCTTCAGTCAAAGTCTATGTAAATGACTGCGACCAAGATGTTTGCCTTGCAATCTGGCTTTTGAATAATTATGAAAGAATAAAAGGAGCTAAGAGTGATATTCTGATTAATGCATTATTAGATGTAAATGATAAGATTGATTCAACAGGAGGAGTTTATCCTTTTGATCCTGACACTAAACTTCTGAGAAAGATGAGCTGGATATTTCAACCTTATACTGATCATAGAATGAGTGGAAAATTGCATGGTTTTGATAGTAATCAAATGCTAAATGTCATAGATTCAGTCAATCTAAGAATAAGTGATTATACTTTAGGAAAAGCAAGAGAACTCGAACCAGATACAAGATATGAAGTTTTAGGCGGCGGAAAAATATGGACAATGATAAAAGAAGTGGGCTTTATCTCAAGACTCAAAGCAGTAAATGATGGAATAAATGCATTTGTCTCTGTAGTTAATCAAAGAGAAGACGGAAATCATACATATGTTTATGGAAGAAAAAGATTTTCGCCTTTCTACCTTCCAGGAATTTATGATCATTTAAATGAAGCAGAAGGAATTCCGTTATTTAATCCAAATAATAAAGAAAGTCTTGACAGACATGGTGGAGGAAAAACAATAGGAGGATCTCCCAGAGCAAAAGGAAGTATTTTTAATCCTAAAGAGATGGAATCTCAAGTTAATCATTATTTAGATCTCGTTGCCTGAAGATCCATATAGCATGAATAATGACTAATAATCGTGATATACTTAACTGCAAAGAAAAAAAAATATTCTTCTGAAAAATCATATTCCCATCATCATTTCATGTTTGCAGCAATTGCAGGAGTTTGTCGAGACATCAAAGCAATTAAAACAAGTATTTGATTTGCATAATTGACAGTTATAAGTTGCCTGTCTTCCACAGACTCTGCATAATGGAGCATCTTGATTCAAAGAATATTCTTTAGACTGCTTTGCATTTAGTTTTGATTCTGATTTATTCTTTATGCTACTCTTAGCAGATTTGGACTTCTTTGCAGTTTTTGAATTTTTTTTGCTGTATTTACTACTCTTAACACTGGATTTTTTCATGTTTATCCCCCAAAACAGTATATGAAACCATA
Organism: uncultured Methanosarcinales archaeon; assembly: GCA_964508575.1. Taxonomy (GTDB): domain Archaea; phylum Nanobdellota; class Nanobdellia; order Woesearchaeales; family CAZDUE01; genus CAZDUE01. Next base: position 1,029 of record CAZDUE010000139.1, on the reverse strand, counting down.
TCAATGAATAATATTTATAGATTATGTATATGTTGTATATTCTGAAAAGATTTGATTAATTGAAATAACAAAGTTAAAAAGATTTAAAGAATTACTGTAAAGTAGATATTTTAACGAAAGTTATATAAACAATTTCAATCTTCCAGAACTTATGAAAAATCAAAAAGGAATTGGTTTGATACTGATAATAGAACTATGTCTTTTGGCAATAATCCTTGTTTTTAAATATTTAATTCCTGATGTATGGCAAATTATGGAAGTAAAAACAGTGATACTTGTTCTTTTTGGAATCATACTAATAAGCAAACTTGCTGCATTACTCATGGAAAATTGGGACTCAACAACAGTCTATGTTTTCATAAATCTTATGATTTCATTAATCTTCATGCTAAGCTTGTGGTTTGCACAAACATCTTCATCAGTATTAGGATTGGGCTCGATTGGACTGACGATAATATCAATAATGCTTCTTATTGCCTCAGAAAACACTAAAAACTCCGAAAATGAACGTGGGAATGAACGAATTGTAATTGTTGAAGATACTCAAGAAGGAGAGGAAAACAAGATATTAAAAAATCTTGAAGAACTTCACGAACTAAGAAAAAAAGAAGCAAGACTTGAAGAAAAAGAAAAAAATCTAGAAAACGAAGTTAAAGAACTTAAAGATCAAGTAGCTAATATAAAACCATCACAAAGTGTCAAGATAACCAGAAAGAAAAAAGAAAAACTCCTGGTTTTTGTAAGCAAAAATGGAAAAAAGTATCACAACAAAGACTGCATATTAGCAGCAAAAATTCCTAAGCATATGCGAGTAGTTTAAAAAAATGAAAAAGAGGCCTTAAAGAAAGGTTACTCCCCCTGTAGAGTCTGCACTCCTGGAAAATAAGTTCATAGTTCAAATAGCTGATTAAGATGATGAAAAAAGGGCTTCTGAGATTGGAAGATTTAGCAGACTCTCAGAAATTTAGCGAGTTCTTAAGCTCTTCAGGTCAAGACTTGACAAGAAAAATTGAAGAAGATGTTTCAATA
>CAZDUE010000138.1:0-3841 GCA_964508575.1 uncultured Methanosarcinales archaeon | reverse complement strand
GTCATGAAATAGGTTCACAGTTAAAACTAAGCACAGAAAATCTTGCAGAAATTGAAAATCAGCTTGATCGATGGTATCTTGAAGAATTAAACAAGGTTGCTATTTCACTTCCGAAAGAAGGAAAACTGATAAGCAGATTTGTAAAAGATCAGATCACTATCACCAATATAAAAACAATGCTGCGCCTTAAAAAAGAAGATGCTGATAAATCCTTATTTATCAAATTAATGTTCCCTGCAGGAAACATACCAAGATCCAAATTAATAATGCTTGCAACTAATCACTCGCTAAATGAAATGATAGAACAATTAAAAAAAACTCAATATGGAAGCGCATTCACAGAAGGAACTATCATTGACTACGAACTTGCAATGGATAAATTACACATAAAAAGAAACCAGCTGCGCGTACATCAAAATCCACTTACTGTTTTATCAATAGTAAGTTTCATGTTTGCCAAACAGATTGAAGTAAAAAATTTAAATACCCTTGTTAAAGCAAAACAGCTTGGAATAAAACAAGAAATAATTGAAAACAAGCTTCTTGTTTAATCACATTATTGAAACAAACACTAAAAAAACAACTGAAAAAAGAAAAAAATCAGAAAATAAAATGACAAAAATAATATTAATCGGAAGCAGTGAGTTCGTATTAGGATTTCAACTAGCGGGAATACGAGATATAATAAGAACCGATGACAAAAAGAATGGAAAAAATCTGAATCAGGAAATAAAAGAAGCAATGAAATCAAAGGATGTTGGAGTGATATTGACAGAAGAAAAGGCAATGGAATCAATAACAGAAGACTTGAGACAAGAAATGCTTCTTAGTTCTCGACCGAGCGTAGTTGTACTCTCAAAAAAAGAGCAGGATGAAGCATTAAAGCTCATGATAAAAAAATCAATAGGAATAGACTTAGGATGATTCAAGCAGAAAAAAAGATGAAAAAACAAGCAAAATCGAAAAATGTTCAAAGGTGAGTGAAATGAATGGAGTTATTATTAGAGTGTCAGGTCCGGTGGTTACTGCTTCAGGACTGGAAGCAAGCATGTATGACGTAGTAAGAGTTGGAAAAGAAAAACTAATGGGTGAAGTAATCCAGATAGATCATGATCATATAGTAATCCAAGTATACGAAGATACTTCAGGACTGATGCCTGGCGAACCAGTAGAAAACACAGGAAAACCACTCACAGTAAAACTAGGACCTGGAATGTTAACTTCAATCTACGATGGCATCCAAAGACCTCTTCCAGAACTCCAAAAAATGATGGGTGACTTTATCAAGAGAGGAGCTTATGCTGACGGAATAGATAAAAAAAAGAAATGGGAATTCAATCCTACTGTGAAAGATAAATCATTTGCAGCACAAGGAGATGTTCTTGGAGAAGTAGAAGAAAGCCCTGGACTAATGCACAAAATAATGGTGCCTCCAGGAATAAGTGGAATTGTTTCAGGACTAAAAAAAGGAAACTTCAAAGTTGACGAAGTAATCTGCAAGATCGATGATAAAGAAATAACAATGATGCAAGAGTGGCCTGTACGAAAGGCAAGACCAGTACAGAAAAAATTACTCCCTCAGATTCCACTAGTTACAGGACAACGAGTGCTAGATGCACTATTTCCACTGGCAAAAGGAGGAGTTGCAGCAATTCCAGGACCATTCGGAGCAGGAAAAACTGTATCTCAACAATCACTTGCAAAATGGAGCGATGCGGACATAATCGTTTATATCGGCTGTGGCGAGAGAGGAAATGAAATGACTGAAGTTCTCGTAGAATTTCCAGACATTATTGATCCAAGAACAGGAAAGCCCTTAATGAATCGAACAATATTAATTGCAAATACTTCCAACATGCCTGTAGCTGCAAGAGAAGCTTCAATATATACAGGGATAACAATGGCTGAATATTATAGAGATATGGGATACTCAGTAGCTTTGATGGCAGATTCAACTTCAAGATGGGCAGAAGCAATGAGAGAAATATCCTCACGGCTTGAAGAGATGCCGGGAGAAGAAGGATATCCGGCTTATTTATCCAGCAGAGTCGCTGATTTTTACGAGAGATCAGGACGAGTAATTCCTTTAGGAAATACAATTGTAAATAAAAATGGAGAAAAAGAAGGAAGTGTCTCAATCATTGGAGCAGTATCTCCACCAGGAGGGGATTTTTCAGAACCAGTAACACAAAACACTTTACGTGTAGTCAAAGCATTCTGGGCGCTTGACGCTAAACTCGCACAACGACGCCATTTCCCATCAATAAACTGGCTTGTAAGCTATAGCTTATATCTTGACACTTTAGATATATGGTTCTCGAAAAATGTTGCAGCAGACTGGAGAAAACATGTAAACAAAATAATGGCAATATTACAAGAAGAAAGCAAATTAATGGAAATCGTGCAGTTAGTAGGATCCGATGCTCTTCCAGAAAGACAACAATTAACTTTAGAAGTTGCCAGAGTAATAAGAGAAAGCTTCTTACAGCAAAACGCATTCCATGAAGTTGATGCTTTCTCTCCATTAAAGAAAACTTATGCAATGATGAAAACAATACTTTATTACAACACTCTTGCGAACAATGCATTAGATATGGGAGTGAAAGTAAAAGAAGTGCTTAAAGCAAAAGCAAAGACCAGAATATCTGAGGTTAAGTTCGAAGCAGATTACGAAAAACGACTTAAAGAAATTGAGAATGAAATGGAAAAAGAATTCGAAACAGTTGTAAAAACCATAAACGCTTGAGTGTAAAAACAAAAAACTCAAAATAAACAGAGTCAAAAGAAAAAAGCTAAATATTGAGAAAATTCAATAAACATAAATTAAAAAAAACAAGTGAGATCAAGATAAGAATTTTGCATGCAAAATTCCTGTTTTTGGTCGAGCTTTTAGTGCGGAGCCAGAGGCGACGTCACAAAAAGGTCGGGTGACTAATAATGAAAGAATACAAAACAATAACAAGGATTGCAGGACCTCTAGTTTTTGTAGAAAAAACAGACCCTGTTGGATATGGAGATCTAGTCAAGATAAAATTATCAAATGGAGATATGAAGAATGGACAAGTTCTTGATACTTCAGAAAAAATAGTGGTAGTCCAAGTTTTCGAAGGAACATCAGGAATTGACCGTAAGTCAAGCGTGAAATTTCTAGGCGAGAATATCAAACTGCCTGTATCTGTGGAAATGCTTGGAAGAATCTTGAACGGCGCTGGAAGACCAATAGATGGAGGACCAGAAATAATTCCAGAACAACGAGTTGATATTGGAGGAGCAGCAATCAATCCTTACTCAAGAGGAAGCCCTGAAGATTTTATACAAACAGGAATATCCACGATTGATACTACTAATACTTTAGTTCGAGGACAAAAACTGCCAATATTCTCAGGATCTGGCTTGCCGCATAATGAAATTGCACTACAGATAGCTCGACAGGCAAAAGTAGTTGGAACAGATTCAAAATTCGTCGTAGTATTCGCAGCAATGGGAATAACCAATGAAGAGGCACAATACTTTATTGCAGACTTTGAGCAGACAGGAGCACTTGAAAGAAGTGTTGTTTTCTTAAATTTGGCAGATGATCCTGCAGTTGAAAGATTAATCACTCCAAGAATGGCGCTGACAGCTGCTGAGTATCTTGCATACGAGAAAGATATGCATGTATTAGTAATACTTACAGATATGACAAACTACTGTGAATCTCTTAGAGAAATAGGAGCTGCGCGAGAAGAAGTTCCTGGAAGACGAGGATATCCAGGATACATGTATACTGATCTTGCAACACTGTACGAGCGAGCAGGAATGATCAAAGGAAAAAAAGGAAGCGTGACGCAAATACCAATTT
>CAZDUE010000137.1:0-3876 GCA_964508575.1 uncultured Methanosarcinales archaeon | reverse complement strand
ATATTTGCAAAAACTCGCTGAAAGCCATAATGGCCGTTATGCTGGTCCAGAAAAGGTACAATCATTCCTGAGCCAATTAAAAAATAATCATATCCCTTCAATCCATTACATGGAAGAGAATGGAAAAAAGATCGGAGCTTTTAAAGTAAATCCTGATGGAACAAGAGAAGTTTATGTTTCTAGCGATATTGCTCAGATTATAAAGAGCCAAAATCCAAGCATTTCTGATTCTGAAGTTCTAGAAAAAGTCAAGCAGATTAAAGCAGATATTTACTTGCATGAGTTAATTCATAACATCCTAAGAGAAATGAGAGATCAGTCAGGAATTGACATGTTTGAGTTTGATGAAGAAGAGTTAGTTGATGCTTTAATGAAGAGAATGAAAGGCGATATTTTAAAGTTAAATGATTTAAAATTAATTTCAGATTTTGACAGTCAGTTATTAAGAGTAAATGATCCAAGAGTTGACCGGGTTAGTGAAGTTCTTCTTTCAGAAAAGAAGATTGAAGATCCTGGCCTTGAGCTTTTCAAAGTTGCTTACGAACAGTATGGTGGAGAAACAATACAAGATGAAGAAGGAGATTACGTTGTAAGTACAGGAATTGCTCCGATTGTCTTGATATCAAAAACTTCTGAAGAACTGCAGAACTTGGAGGGTGATGTGAGTTTTGATTATGTTTCAGAAAGAAATGAGGTTGATAATCCAGTTGTTTTAAGATCTAGAGACGGTACTATAACGTTGGAAGGTGATGAAGCAAGGTTATATAGAGAATTAAGGCCTCCCTCTGCTGATATAACTTCATCTGATTTGGAGAGAATTATCAATGGTCTTAATTCAGGAGAGATTAATAATGAAGAAGCCCTTGACCGTCTCAATTCAGATGATACTATTAAAAGAGATCTGGAAAAAATTGTTGAAAATTTTGAACTCGATCGTGTTGAAAATGCAGGAACAATAATGAGGCTAAGCACACTTTCAAATTTGAGAAACTATAAATATGGAAATGAACCAAAATATTTAGGATTCGTATTAGATGAGCATTTAGAACAAAATAGAAGAGTTTACGCAAGTTTAAGAGAAAAAATCCAAGGTTTTGATCCAGAATCCATATTTGTTGTTGAAAGAGGAGGTGTTTTAATCGGGGAAGCTTTGGTTAAAAATACGGAATTAGAAAAGAGATTAGTCATACTCCCGAAGATGGATGATGGGAAAGAAATAATAATTGTAGATCCATCAGAGGATTACGCGGATATATTAAGAGTATTGGAAGAAAAAATAAAACAAGGGAAGAAAAGGTTTTTTGTTGTGGATAACAGAGGAGGAAGTTTTTCAAAAGATTTAAATGATAAGGTATTCAAAATTCTAAGAGGGGGGGTTGGAGATTCAGAAATAACATTTGAAATAGGAATAAGGGACTATGATTTTATCATTAGCTCAATTCAGGAAAAAATAAATTCAGGTCAGAGAAAATTTGTAATTGCAGATTTTTACATTGGAGGTAGATTTTCTTCAGAACTTCGTGATAATGTCATAAAAAAACTGATAGCATCCAATAAGGATGTTGATTTAGAGTTTGAAATATATTGGATCAGAGAAACTTTCGGCATAGTGGATATGGAATCTGATGGAAGAATAAAACAGCTTTTTAGTGATTATGATGTAGCGTATAAGGGTCTTTTTTCATCATCAAGTCCTCATTCCGATAAAGTGAGAATATATGCGGCTCCAGTAAGAGTTTCAATAGGTGATGATGTCGATTTTATTCTTGAAAACTCAAATCATCCTATAATAATTTTTAACAAACAAGGCAAAATAGTAAAAATATTAAACGCTAAACCTTCCAGAGAAGAGTTAGTTGATGCTTTGATTTAGATTCTTCGTGTTATCTGATTATATGCTGCTTGCCTATCAAAATTGTAAAAAGCATTTATGTTGCTGTTGCTTTCAGGTACGCAATAAAATGATTCGCCTTGAGTTCCTCGTACTTTTTCTATTTTAACTTTCTGTCCATAAAATAAATGAGGTGCCAAGACAGCTGTTAATGTTATCGCGTCTGAAAGACGGAATGATTTTCGTTTCATCCTTTCAAGAAATTTTTGTCCCAGCATCCAAAGAGTTTGGTGGAATTGATCTATGTTTGCTTTTTCTTCAAGAATTGAAGGGTTCATAAATAAATCCAATGTTACATCACGAGGCAACATATGTATAGTTGCACCACAAGATAGCACTTTATAAAATGAAGATCTATCTCTCAAATAATTATGTTCCGGTTTATTCATGTTCATATCTGTTTCTTCATAATGCCCGCCCATGAGATATATTTCTTTAACCTTGTCTGCGACTCCATCTTGTATTAGAGCAGATGCTAAATTAGTATTTGGCGCTATAGATACAAGTGTTACTTCATGAGGATTTTTTTTTACGTGATGTGTGATAAACTCGATGCCTTCAGAAGATATTTTTAGATCAATCTGCTCTTCATGTTTTTTTTGAGGTCTTAGTAAGTCAGTGTATTCATGAGTTTGCATATAATTTCCGTTTTTTTTTTTAAGGACGCCATTATAAAATATGGGTACTTCATTTCTTCCTGCAAGGTTAACTAATGTTCTTGCTAAAATAGCTTTTTCTTTGACATCTTCTTTGGTGGTAACTACTCCTAATAGATCTATTTCTGGTGAACTAAGGCACATCGCCAATGCCAAAAAATCATCAAAATCTCCACCAATATCTGTATTTAATATTATTTTATTTCTGCTCATTTTTAATATTCCATTTTTTTCCAGCCTAATCTTAAAATTGATTCTTCCAAATTACTATATCTATAATCGCTATGAGCTATTGATAAAGTTTGAACTGGAAAGGAGTCGTCAACTAATCTACTGAATCGTTCCGCAATTTCTTCTTCACTTATTTCTTCTAACTGAGATCTGCTTCTTATTGTAGTTAATTGATAGCTTGAGATTTGAGTCGCGTATGTTTTTAACAGATTTGCAATCTCGTCTGCAGAGGAATCTGCTTCGCATTTTTTATAATATAAAGATACATGCTGGAGATGTGTGCCTGAAGTATTGTCAGAAGAGATTACTTGTGAAGATAGAGGAGTTAGACAATGAGAGTGATCTTCAGGATTCTTTTTACGTCTTTCCATACTTTTATCTATTGCTTTCATCATATTAAAGTTTACCGCACCATTTATAAATCTTTCCAATTGTTCCTATTAGAAAGTAGTCACTAAACTTTGCGATGTGGGCTTTTCATGTATTACATACTCAATTCAAATATCTTTCCATAATTATCGAAACATATATAAACAAGCAAGTTAAACAATAGAAATATGAAGAAATCTGAAATAATTTACAGGGAAATACTCGATAATGTTATTGAAAAGAATAACAGAACATTTACTCAGTTAGAATTATCAAGAAAATTAAACATTTCATTATCAAATGTCAATAACTCAATAAAACCTTTAAGAAGCATGGGAGCTATAACTGTTAATTTAAAAAATTTCGAAGTAATAGATGCAAAAAAAATATTGTTATATTGGGCATCATTAAGAAGCTTAGAAAAAGATATTATCTACAAAACAAGAGTTGAAAAAGAAGTAAGAAAAATAGAATCAGAAATGCCTAATAATATTTTATATGCCGCTTATTCAGCATACAAATTCAAATTTAAAGATACTCCTTCAGATTACTCAGAAGTTTATGTCTATATGGCTGAAAAAGATATTGAAGAAATAAAAGAAAGATTTCCTGAAAATAAAAAAGTTCCAAATCTGTTTGTGCTGAAAAAAGATTCTGAAATGAAGAGATCAAGCACATCTCAAATATTTGTGGATTTATGGAATATAAAAGAGTGGTATGCTAAAGATT
>CAZDUE010000136.1:0-3927 GCA_964508575.1 uncultured Methanosarcinales archaeon | reverse complement strand
AGATAGTGTCTTCTTCAAAAAAGATGTTAAAACATGTTACGCAGTACCAAAAGGTGAAAAGCCATTGCGGATTTTTAACAGAAGAAGAAAATAAAAGGATTTGCGAGGATATCGCAAATAAACTTCATGAAAAACTTACCCCCGAGCAAAAAAAGAAATTTTCAGAAGAAAAGCTTGTTTATTTAATACCTATTCTGAATATTGGAGTGACATCTCTTCCTAGCTTCGTAAGACCAAAAAGTCAGGAAAACATCATATTGGACAATAGAAACATATTTGAACAAAATCCAGATATAGCAAGCAGAGCCCTTGCAAGATTTTATCAGCAAGAGCTGCAAAGATACGTATCGGAAAGGGACCATCATAGTTATTTAGAAAGAATTGTAGAACGTAAATCCAATAAAAAAGATCCACTTTTAAAAACAATAAAAAATGGAGCATATTCCTTGCTGATGGATGTTGAACACTTTTGGAGCTACTTAATCCGAAGAAGTGATGGGAAAGGGATAAAGCCGCTTTATCACCAGGCTCTAAGGGTGTACCAATTTACAAAAAATGGAGGTCATAGGCTTGTATGCAATGATTCGACAAGCGGGGGAAAAACTCTTACTGCAATAATAGCAAAAGCAGAACTAGATTTAAAACTTGGAAGAAAGGCTAAAGCTCTTGTTATTGCTCCAGACCAGGCATTAGATACTGCATGGACACAAAAAGAGATTAATGGTTATTTAAAAGATCTGAATTATGTTAAAGGCAGCGACAAACAAAAAGTAACAGAAATTCATAAAACAAATTTGGATGTTCTTGATGGAGATTTTGTAAAAATAAATTATGGCAAATTAGGCTTCAAAGATTATGAGACTAAAATAACTGAAAACAAGTATTTCAAATTCTTAAAGGACAATATAAGTAAGTTTGATATGATAATAATTGATGAGTGCCATAACAATAAAAATCCAAGCAGCAACAGGGCAAAGGTTATCAAAAGTTTTATAGATAAACTTGAAATCGAAAAAGAAACCTACCTTATGATGTTGAGCGCATCTTTAGTGACACACAAATTAAAGGATATAGGGGTGCCTCTTCATTTTCTTGAACCTAAAAATTATCCTTTCTTATCGTATGACTATAATTCAAACCCGACAGCAATAAGGGACATGATTCTTTTAGGAAGGCTGTTCACTATAAGCAGAGACGATATAAAGATATTATTTAACCTGCCTGAATTAAAAGAAGAGGAAACATACATGGAGATGGATGGAGAATATGCAGAAGGCTATTTTAAAGTGTGGGCAGATGGGGAGGGTGAATTAGGGAGCAAAGTAACAAAACTAAGAAAAATATTGTTAAAATCGAAATTTAAAGGAATCGAAGAGCTAATAAAAAATATCAAAGAGACATCCCCAAAAAATGAGAGACTTGCCATATGCACAAATCTAACAACCGGGATAACTGATGAATTAGTAGAACTTTGTGAAAAGTATTATGGCAAAGGAGAAGTCGGAAAGATAAATGGAAAAGAGCCAAGGGAAAGAAGGATTGAAACAGCCAGGAAATTCAGAGAGGGCATCTACAAAGCCATAGTATTCACAGACAAAACTGCAGGCGAAGGCATACCTTTAACACCAAGAAATGCGCCTGTTACAGCCATAGTCGCTGAACCACAACTTTCACATGGCGTATATGACCAAGTAATTGGAAGGTTTTACAGGGAAGGCCAAAAAGAAAGGGTAAAAATAATTACTGCAATTGGCAAAAGCGAAAAACTTGAAGAACTCATGATAGAAAACAAAAGCAAGATCGAAGAAAAATACAATATACAGTTTTCAAAGTCATGGAGAGCATCAACGCTTGACTTGGATATTTATGAAATAAGGAAAAAGAGAGAAGAGATTAAAAGAGACAAAGTAGATACAGGGGCCAAGTTACAAGATGTTGAGTTAGCTATAATGAATATGAATTTGGATGACGGCTCTTCTATTAAAACTGCAATTGAATCTGGTCAAGAACTAGATGAAAACATTGGGCTCAGAAGCATATTTGGCAAAAGAAAAAAATCAAAATTCATAGAAGGCATAAGAGGGTCTGCTGCTTGTACAGGAATGGGCAGAGAAGAGCTTTTAAAAGTAACAAAAGGAGAAGGCAATTATTTAGAGTTTTTTGGAAACCTTGTGCAAGGTTTTGCAAGCAAAGAATGGGAAAAAACATCGTCTGCTGATACACAAAAGCTGACAACCTTGGTTATAAAAGAGCTGGAAGAAAGATACAAAACAAAGTATGAAAGAATCGTTGATTTTGGATGCGGTACTGCATGTTTGGCTAGAATTCTGAAAAGACCGATAATAAACTATGATGTATCTGCAAATATGCTTAAGGCAGGCAGGGAGAGAGTTGATAAAAAAATCGGAGAGAATAGTTCAAAAAAAATGGCTTATGTGCAGGGGTTTATGCAAGAAACGCCTTTTAAGGATAATTCACTAGATATAGCTGTAGCTTCATATTCATTCCATTTTAACTCCCAATATAAAGATAAGCAAACCGGGGAAATAAAAAGGGAAGTTGAAGACATAGTCCTGGAATTCAATAGGATTCTGAAGAAAGACTGCTTTGCATTAATAGCATTGCCTAACTCTACAAAAAGAACCAAGGAGATTAAAAAAATATTCGAGAACTATGGCTTCGAGATAAAGATATCTGATCTTTATTCAGGGATTTACCAGGAAGGCGATAAAAAAAGAAAAGCTTTCAATGGCTGCTATTATCTTGTTTGCCAGAAAAAGAGGGATGTCAAGAAGTATAGGCGTAATTTTGTAACAATTTATTCCCCGGAGAGATATAAGGCAATAGGAGGGGAAAAGAGATTTTGTTTGAGCCCAATCTACAACCTAAAGGAAGAGACAACTAAGATCAAGGATAAAGAACATCCTGACACTTATATAACAAAAAATGGCAAGAACATAATAGAACAAATAAGAAATTTCTGATAAAATGACGCTGGATCAAGAAGTACAAAAAGCTGCAAGGATTTATGTTAGATTGTACAACCAGAAAGACCCCGATGGTTTGGAGTATAAGTTCAGTAGGCATTATACGTTAGGCAATTTATTAAATAAATTTGATATAAGAGACAATGAGTTTTTAGAGAATAAGAATGGCATAAGACATGGACAATTTTGTGCATTATTTCACAAGTTAAGAAATAAAGCAAAAAAGAATGGATATGAGAGAAAAATTAAGAAAGGAAAAGCACCCGATTGGCGAAGGGCATTTTATGAGTTATTGCCTCCGAAATTAGCAAAAGAAGTTCAAGATATAGAATCTGACAGCAGATTAGCAAGAGATGCTGCTGAATTGTTTGCTAGTTTATATAATAAAAAAGACCCTAATGGTTTAGAATATAAGTTTAGCGAGCAGTATACGTTGGGTAATTTCCTCGATAAATTTGATATAAAAGAAGAGAAGTTTTTAGAACGCAAGAAAGGCGAAGGATTCGGGCAATTTTGTGATTTATTGCAAAGATTAAAAAATAATGCAAAAAAAGAAGGCTATAAAAGGAATGGTAAAAAAGGAAAAACACTTGATTGGCAAAAAGCATTCTACGAGCTATTGCCCTCAAAGCTGGCAAAAGAAGTTCAAGATATTGAATCTGACAGCAGACTAGCAAGAGACGCTGCTGAGTTGTTTTTAAGTTTATATGATAAAAAGGATGCTGGTGGTTCGGAACATAAATTTAGCGAAAGTTATACCTTAGGTAATTTCTTAAATAAATTTGATATAAAAGAAAAGAAGTTTTTAGAACGCAAGAAAAGCGAAGGATATGGACAATTTTATGCTTTGGCACGTAGGCTAAGAATAAAAGCAAAAAAGAAAGGATACGAAAGAAAAGGTGAGCGAGGAAAAACAGATGATTGGCAAAGAACATTCTAC
>CAZDUE010000135.1:2734-4006 GCA_964508575.1 uncultured Methanosarcinales archaeon | reverse complement strand
CCATCATTAGAATCTTTTTGAGCTTGTTTAAAATTGTTTTGAATTGCAAAGTTTATGCAGCAATTTTCATTTTATCTAACGCTTCTTGCCTGTGCTTCTTATCGCCCAAAAGCCGATAAGTTGCCGCTGCGGTTCTCAAGAGACCTAGACTTTCTCCTAAATCAATTATCAGATTATCTTTTCCTTCTGGATGGAGTTCATATAAAAGATCTCTATATGTCTCTCTTTGATCTTTTTTTTGTTTTCCTCTGAAAATAAGTTTAATTGAATCAATGTCATCCAAATGTGCATAGGCGATCATTGCTAGGTATTCATCTCCAGATTTTTCAATCATTCTTGCACGATCATGCCATCTCATTGCTAGGCAGTAAAGAGATGCAGCATCTTTATAATTTCCAAGAGATTCATGAATTTGAGCTGCTTTATCATAATCTCTGCACCTTTCATAAAAAAATGCAGATTCTTCTAGCCGATTTTGTGATTCACAATATGATGCCAGTATTGATATGCTTCTATATTCAAGATACATTTCTATATCACGACCAGCACTTTTGTAAGCTTGAACTGAGAATTCTAAAAATTCATTCCACATTTCTTTAGGAAATTCTGGAAGATCTCTTATTTTTTCCAGTTCCATGAAAATGATTCCTAGCTTGAATAAACTTTGTCTTGATTCAAAATCTTCTTTTTTCAAAGATTCCTTAATGTTTGATTTTGTTGCTCTAAGAAGCTCTTCAGCCTTAGCAAGATTTTTGTCTTTTATCAAAAGTTCAAGTGCATTGACTTCAAGACCTGCAAGACAATAGTTTTCTATGGCTTTATCCATATTATTGATTCTTTCAAACATTTTTGCAGCAGCTGCAAATTTTCTGTCTTTCTCATAAATAAAAGGAGCAGCGTTAACTATTATGTCTGCAATATTGTCAAGAACAAATTGTTTTCCTTTCTGATCTGAAATTCTATTAAGCTCTTTGTAAAATTCAATTATTCTGTCTGAATCTCCTTGATAGCATTTTCGGAAACTTTTACTGTCATTAAGAGAACGCTGAGTGACTAAGTTTTGAGACCAAAAAGCAAATGCTTCATTCACATCATTTCCTGAATAATCATATGAAACTGCTGAGAGTTTTTCTTTAAAGTACAGATGAAACGCATGATGTGCATACTCGTGAACTAGAATTCCTCTAAGCTCGTCTTCAGATCCATCATTGAAATATTTAGGCTTAACTCTGATCAAGGGCTTTCCATTATCTCCACGGTGGCTATAATCTC
>CAZDUE010000135.1:551-2724 GCA_964508575.1 uncultured Methanosarcinales archaeon | reverse complement strand
CTCCTGCTGCGTGTTCAGATACTTCAAGGGATTCAATTAATTTAACTCTCGGAACTTCCAGATTAAGAAAATCTTCAAGGCTCCTTACTGCTTGAGAATTTAATGATTCTATTTCCAAAGATGATAAATCTCTAAATATAGATGCTGTAATTCCATTATATCCTCTCAAATCTTCCAAAATTATTTCAGGTCTAAGTCTTTTGAGATTTTTTATTTTTATCTTGCTTTTCTTATCTCTGATATCCATTTTCATAACTATTTTTGAGTAGTATAAAAAGCTTTGGTTCAAACATCTGAACATCTGATGAAGAAAGTGCCAACGCCAACGCAACATTTTTAAATAAGCCCCTTAAACCTTAAAAGAAGCTTAAAAATAAACGAAATAATCACGAGGTTAAATAATGAAGAGAAGTTCAAGAAGATGGAAGAAGAAGGGCCAGATGAGATGGAAATGGCAGCGTAAGAGAATGAAAAAGGAAAAGAAAAGAAGAATTAAAAATATAACATAGAAATTTTATTTTTTATTGATTTACTTTTCTTATTTTCTAAATCCTATTTTTTTATAAATATTGTTTGCTTAGTTTTAGATTAGTTTTTTCATCTGCTTTTTCATCTATTGCTCTTCCTAATTATCTCTTCAGCATTTATCGACCTTAAAAAATCATAAACGCTTTTTGGAACTAAATGCTTCCATTCTTTTCCCTGGATGATAAGCGTCCTTATTTGAGAAGCGCTAATTCCTTTTATCAGCTTTATTTTTTTTATATTTATATTTTTTTCAGAAAATATCTTAACAACTCGTTCATTGCCAGAGTAAAAGACAATATTGTCCAGATCTTTTATTTGGATAATATTTAATTTTGATCTTAAGTTTCTCATCCAATCTTCATCTTCTTCAAAATCAGGCAGATGAATTATTTTGTAATTAATTATTTTGTTATCGGAAAAACAGAGTTTTATCATTTTCTCTCGCTCATCCACAGTAAGAGGGTTGTTGCAAGTTCTCAAGTGTTGTGAGCTTCCAATCGCAATAACAAGGTTATCATATTTTCCAAGATTGTTATATATTTTCTTAATCACTTCAAGATGTGCATTATGCATTGGTTGGAATCGACCGATGAGTGTGTGGGTTTGAGGTGTTTTTATTTTTTTCATTGTTTTTTTTGTTGGTTGTTTTTGTTTTGTTTTTTGTGAAGAACTTTTGCATCAGCAAAAGCTGTTTTTTGGTCAAGCTCAACAGAACCGAAGTTCTGTGCACAAAAGCGCGTGAACGCTTTTTGTGTTTTTTGTCGACTCGAAGAGGAGATCATAAAAAGGTTGGTTGGAATCGACCGATGAGTGTGTGGGTTTGAGGTGTTTCCATTTTTGTTGGTTGTTTTTATGTTAGTTTTTCATATATTCCACCTTTAATATTATTCAAGAGGCAAAGCTTTTTAAATATTTATCCAATAAGCTGAATCATGGCTGATTTGTTTCAACAAGCGTTAAATGTATTTAGTTCAAGTGCAGTGTCTGATATTAATACTTCTCAGATTGTTGCAGACATGCAGTCTGCTCTGGCTTATTCCTTCTGGGGTAATACTGTTCGTGAGTATTTGATTGCATTATTCATTTTTCTTGTTTCAGTTTTAGCTCTTAAGATTTTTAAATTCGTTATTGTGAAAAGACTTGAGGCTTTTGCTGAAAAAACTGAAAATAAAGTTGATGATGTTCTTATTAAGATGATTGATGGCATTGCTTGGCCTTTTTATGTTGTTCTTTCGTTGTTTATTTCATTCAAATTTATTCATACGACTGACATATTTGATAAAGTCATGAATTATGTTATGATAATTATTATTGCTTACCAAATTGTTCGAGCTATTTCAGTAGGAATTGATTTTGCTATCAGAAGCACGGTTGATAGGAGACAGAGAAATGGAGAGGAGCCGGATTCTTCTGCTGCTGACTTCATGGCTAAGATGATCAAAGTTTTCATATGGGTTATTGCAATTATTGCAGTTCTCTCAATTTTAGGGTATGATGTTACAACTTTAGTTGCTGGACTTGGAATTGGTGGAATCGCGATTGCGTTTGCTCTTCAGAACGTTTTAAGTGATATCTTTGCTTCTTTTTCAATACACTTGGACAAGCCATTCAGAGTCGGAGACACTGTGATGATTGGTACAGATTC
>CAZDUE010000135.1:0-541 GCA_964508575.1 uncultured Methanosarcinales archaeon | reverse complement strand
GTGGAGAAGATTGGAGTGAAATCAACAAGGATTAGAACAGTACAAGGAGAAGAATTGATTGTTTCTAATAAAGAGTTAACAAGTATTCGAGTCAGAAATATGAAACGCATGGAGTTGCGAAAAGTTTCTTTTGCTTTTGGAGTGATATACGAGACTCCTTTGAAGAAACTTAAAAAAATTCCTCTTATAGTAGAGAATATAATTAAAAAAACACAAGGATGCTCGCTAGATAGGGTTCATCTAAAGCAATTTGGAGATTCTAGTTTGAATTATGAGGTAATGTACATTGTAAATTCAAATGATTATAAGACTTATTTAGATGCTCAGCAAAAAATCAATCTAGCTCTTTTAGAAGCTTTTGAAAAAGAAAAGATAGAGTTCGCGTATCCTCATATTGTTCATGTAAGGAAGAAGTGAGTGATGAAAATTAACAGGTTAACATTTTGAAAAGCTGTGATATTGAGGGTATTTTTGGATAATTTAAATTTTTAAAGAGGTTTTTGTTATGTTTTGTAGGGATGGTTGGAGGTTGTTTGTGGGT
>CAZDUE010000134.1:0-4007 GCA_964508575.1 uncultured Methanosarcinales archaeon | reverse complement strand
GTCGGCGGAGGAAAAATTTTTTACCGTGAAAAACGTTCCCGAATGGGGAAAAACGATTGAACTTCAGGCTCTCGCCTATTCAAAAAGCGAGAGAGGGCAATACGTCTTTAAAAGCGAGGAACCGATTCAAAAGGGAATGTCCGGTTCGCCGGTGGTAACCGAAAAAGGAGAACTGGCCGGCATTTTAATGGCAATGGGAATTAACGACCCCCGCCTGGCTTACGTTATGCCGATGAAAGACGTTTTAAAAATTTACGAACTGTACGGCAGAGGACTTGAATAAAAAAATCTTAACCCGGGGAGCTTCTAATGCACTTGCAGAAACAGAAAATACTGCCAAAACCAATACTAAAGCAAGAGCAAACTGGAAAAACACTGTGATGATTGATGTAAATCTTTTTTTGTCATACTTATTCAAATTTTTCTTATTTTTCATTTTAACCACTCCTTATCTTTTTTTATCTTCAACAATTATTCCATCTCGAATCATGACAATCCTTTTTGCATGATTCGCAATATCATTATCATGAGTGACTATTATTATCGTCTTTCCATCATGATTCAAATCTTTTAATATCTCAAGAACATTTTTCCCTGTCCTTGAATCAAGATTACCTGTTGGCTCGTCTGCTAGTATAACTTCAGGATTATTGGCTAAGGCACGAGCTATTGCAACTCGCTGCTGCTGACCTCCAGAGAGCTCTTTTGGAAGATGATCTAATCTATCTCCAAGCTCCAAAGATTCAAGAATTTTTCTAGCTCTTTTTTCTCGAGCATCTTCAGGAACTCCCTGAAAAGTCATAGGCAGCATTACATTCTCCAGAGCACTTAGATTTCTTATAAGATTGAACTGCTGAAAAACAAAGCCGATCTTTTTACCTCTTAATTGCGCTAAACTGCTCTCGCTCAAATGAGCAATGTTATGGTTGTCAAGAAAAATTTCTCCCTGCGTGGGAACATCTAAAGAGCCAACTAAGTTCATTAATGTACTTTTACCAGACCCAGAAGGGCCAATAATTGCGAGAAAATCCCCTTTATTTACTGAGAGGGAAACATCTTTTACAGCAGTAACTTTTGTATCGCCCATATCATAAACTTTCCAAACATTCTGAAGCTGGATTAAACTACTGCCCTCATTTTTAGTGTCTTTCTTATCATCACGCTTAATGTGTTTCTGATTCCCACTCATAATTATCAAGAATGATTAATGGTTTAAAAGCTTATTGTATGTATTGGATGCACGATATTAGATCATAAATATAAATATCAGATAATGAACAAAATCAAGACGAGCAAAAATACAAAAAACAACAAGAAAACTGAGAAAACCGCACAGAATCAAAATAAATTAATCACAGCATCTTCAAATCTCCAGTGATCTCGTCAATTCTCTCCTCTTTATCAGGACCAATTCCGACGCAAGTCTTAGTTCCAGGAGCAATTACAGTTTTTCCAGCATCAGTTATCAAAGAGCATTTCAATCCATAATCTTTTGCAATCTGAAAATATTTTAGCAATTCTTTTTCATTCTCAACTTTAAGAACTATCTTTTTTGCTCCTTCTTTTCTCCACAACTCAACAGTCTTCTTATCAGAATTCATAACTGCTTCGACAGAAGCGTGAGCGCATTGAGCACAAGCTTTCCCTGAAGGCAATTTTAAATCCTTTCTTATCAATATCACCTGCTTGTAAGTTTCCATTAAAACATTAAAGTATATGCTATATATAAAAATATTCCGAAATGTTTATTAATAATATTCATATTACTTTGAAATCTATACATTCAATAATAAATTAAGGATTAAAAAACCAAAAAAATGCCAAAATTCGATGTTACAGGGGATTCAGAAGAACTTAGAATAGATCAAGAGTATTACTGTTATAAATGCAAAGAAAAAATGGTTTCTTTAGGAAATGGACAGCACAAGTGCAGAAAATGCAGCTGCACATTTAACGAGTATGAATGAGCTGTTCAAATTACTGATTTTAAATTAAACTGGGAAAAAAACACTAAAACCGAAACCATAGCAATCTTTATAAACCCCTTGGATTTTCTCAGCACGGGTTTATATGTTTAGTTCAAGAGAGATAACTTCTCCGAATCAAAAATAGAAATGGCTGAGAGATAGACAATAAAAACAAATAAAAAAGAAGACTGAATAGAGAATTTTATTGAAAATAAAATTCCTGTTTTTGGTCAAGCTCGCGAGAGCCTACGACTCTGTGCACAAAAGTGCTTGTCGCTTTTTGTGTTTTGCGTCAACTCGAAGAGAAGATCACAAAAAGATTGGAGGAAATCAAATGTTTGAAAAATCAAAATCAGAGGTTATTCAAAAAACAGCAGATGAGTTAAAAAAACAAAATTTGACCAAGCCAAAGCCATGGGCTGCTTATGTTAAAACAGGAGCAAATAAAGAAAGACCGCCTAGCAATGCAGATTGGTGGTACATGAGAGCTGCGTCAATCATGGTTACAGTTCAAGATTTAGGACCAGTCGGAGTTTCTAAATTAAGAACAAAATACGGTGGAAGAAAAAGACGAGGACACAAGCCTGCAGAATTCAGGAAAGCAGGAGGCAGTATAATAAGACACATCCTTCAAGATCTTGAAAAGTCAGGACTTGTTAAGAACAATAAAGACGGTAAAAAAGGTCGAGTTCTAACACCTAAAGGAATCTCATTACTTCAGAAATCAGTCAAAGTCAAAAAACAATAAAAATGGAAGATCAACAAAGGATACAGCAACAAATAATCCAAATGGAAAGTGTTGTCAAACCTTTACTATCAAGAGAAGCAGTACAAAGATATGCTAACATCAGCATAGCACATCCAGAAGTTGCAATCAGAGCACTAGCAGTCTTGTACCAAGCAGCAAGGGAAGGAAAAATAAAAAATCAACTTAGTGATGCAGAATTCAAACAGATACTCGCGTCATTTACTGAGAAAAGGCAGCCAAGTATAAGACGATAAATAAGAAAATTTAAAAAATTCATTAAAAAACTCGAAAAAAAAAATTAAAGTGATATTATGGCAAGAAACAAACATCCAAGCAGAAAAAAGAAATTAGCAAAAAAAGCAGAGCAGACAAAATGGGCTCCTTTCTGGACAGTTCCAAAAAAATACGGAAAAGGAAGAATGGTACATCCAGGAAGACATACTGAAGTAAAAAGAAACTGGAGAAGAACAAAGATACAGCCTTGAGCTGAATTACTAAAAAAAAATCACAGGTGTTGAATAATGGCTAAAATCGAACGAGTTTATAATGTTCCACTAAGAAAAGAATGGTTAAAAGTACCAAAATACAAAAGAGCAAAAAAAGCAGTTGCTGCACTTCGTGAATTTTTACAGAAGCACATGAAATCTGAGAATGTAAAATTAGGACCTGAAGTCAACAAACTATTATGGGTTCATGGAATAAAGAATCCACCGCATCATGTCAAAGTAACTGTAATGAAAAATGATGACGGACGAGTTGATGCAGAATTATTTGGATTCAAAGCAAAAACTACTCAAGCCAAAGTTAAAAAAACTCCAGCAAAACCAGAAGCTAAAAGTTCTGAAAAAACTAAAAAAGCAGATGAGACAAAAACAGACAAATCTGAAGAGAAAAGTGAAGCGAAAAACGAAACAAACAACTCATTAAAAACTGCTAAACAAGAAAAAACAGAGCCAAAAACCAAGAAAGCTTCAAAAAAATCTGAAATCTCTGAATGAAGTGGAATGACTTTTTTAAAATATTCTTTTAATTAGCTGCGGACAATAATTAGTCATAAAGAAAACTGCAACTAGCTTTGCAGAAAGCAAAGTTCCAAGCAGAAGCGACTGAGCATAGCAAAACAAACAATTTTTTATTGCTTATTTTTGTCCTGTTCTAAATTACCGTTCATTTTATAAAATATCAATTATCATGATAATCATACCCATTATTTCAACACAGCAATACATTCTTAACCTGTCCTAGTCAGTTGGATTTGTCACCCCCTACTTTAAGCTAATGAAGTTTAATGG
>CAZDUE010000133.1:0-4156 GCA_964508575.1 uncultured Methanosarcinales archaeon | reverse complement strand
ATCACATTAAAAAAATTCAAGTTCTGCACAAGGATTATTTGAAAAAATCAAACATTATTGTTGGAAATGTAAAAGAAGTTTCCGAAACTTATGTCAAAGTAAATGACAGCAAGATTCCTTTTAATTATTTGATCATTGCTTCTGGATCTCATTATAATTCTCCATTTAAAGAGCATAATGTTGTTGCAGATACAAGGGCTGAAACATTAATATCAAAGAATAAAGAGCTTTGTGAAGCCCAGAAAGTATTAATAATCGGCGGAGGCATTGTCGGAGTTGAGCTTGCAGGTGAAATCATTGATTTCTGCAAAGACAAACAGGTATTAATTGTGCACTCAGGCGATAGATTGATAGAGAGATCAAATCCTTCTGCAATAAGATACGCGCAAAAAGTTCTTGAAAAGAAGTGCACCTTGATATTTAACGAGAAAGTTGTCAAGATTCAAGGAAAAAAATTCATTACTGAAAAAGGAAATGAGCTGAGTGCAGATCTCGCCTTTTTATGTGTAGGTATAAAGCCAAATGCTGATTTTATGAAAAAAAATATGAAAGATAAGCTTGATGAACGAGGTTTTATTAAAGTGGATGGTCTTCTAAGAGTTGATGGGTGTCAAAATATTTTTGCAATAGGTGATATAACAAATATACGTGAGGAAAAGCTTGCGCAGAATGCGGAAATTCATTCAGATCTTATTGTTAGGAATATAAAGAGAATTGAAAATAACCAAATACCTGTCCAGTACAAGTCATCTCCAAAAGCAATGCTCATAAGCATAGGAAAGAAAAAAGGAATTTTCACTTATAAGAATTTTACAATAACTGGAATCATGCCTGCAGTTATGAAAGATTTTGTTGAATGGATGAGTATGAGAAAATATTTTAGATGACCTTGCGTTGTTTTCGCACTACTTTTCGTCATTACTGATTGGAAAGTTTCCATGATTTCTTTTAATGTTATGACTGTTCCTGTTATGCTGCACATCTTGATTTTTGTGCAGCAGGACTAAGAGGTGTGTTAGTGGTTGAAGGATCTTCTGCAAGAGCTACATCACAGGCAACAGTTGAAACTCCTGTATTCAGATGATTTTTCAAGCAGTCTCGGTACATGCAATTTATCTGTTTTTCTTTCATCAAATTATACATCTGAGCTGGAACGCACATTCCCGCTAAGTGTATTGATTTGTAAGGATCCAGTCCTTCAGGTCCTGGCTGGACTATAAAGCATTAAGTTTTTTAAATCAAAAGTTTTATATATTGGTGGTGTTTTAATCAACCAAATGGTTGTTTTTTTAACCAAATGGTGTTGAGTGATGGACAAAGAATTTAAGAATAATATGTACCGAATGATTGAAATTTTTATAGAGCATCCAACTAAGAATTTTTCAATAAGGGAACTTGCAAGGATGTTAAAGCTAAATCATTCTACTGTCATTAATCATATTGGTAAAATCTTTAAATTAGGGTTGATTAAGAAAAATAAAGAAACTTTATACATTACTTATTATGCTAATGTTAATGATGAGAAGTTTTTGTTATATAAGAAGCAGCATATGATTTTTAAAATAGTGGATTGTGGAATTATAGATCATATTCAAAAGCAGACTCTTGCCTCTTCAATAATATTGTTTGGAAGTTCAGCTAAAGGTACATTTACTGAAGTGAGTGATATTGATATATTTGTTGAAGCTGAAGAAACTAAAGTGGATTTAAGATTTTATGAAAATAAGCTTAAAAGAAAAGTAAATTTACTGTTCGAATCCAATATTAACGATCTTTCAAAAGAATTAAGAAATAATATTATTAATGGTACTGTAGTTTATGGTTTTGTTAAAGCGAGGTGATTAAGATTGTTGAAAGGATAAATTGGAAAGAGTGTCTTGAGCACGGTATTATAGTTAAAACTATTCCTGATAAAGAAAGAAGTTCTCAACTGCTCAAGATGGCTGATTTGAGAATGAAATTTTGGGATAAGAAAATTGATGACGAATTCATGACGCTTAAGGTTGAAGCTTATTATGACATGATCAAAGAATTAATATTTGCGCACTTGTACTTTAGAGGATATAACTGCACCAATCATACTTGTTTGATAGCTTATCTTGAAGAAAATTTTAAGGACTTTAATTTTGAAATTCAAAAAATTGATGAATTGAGAAAAATTCGCAATGAAATAAATTATCGCGGATTTAATGTAAAAAAAGATTATTTATTGAGAAATGAGCTGGAATTTAAGAGTATAATAAAATCCTTGAAAAGCAGATTAAAATAAAAATCTAAGCAGCAGCTCCTCCTGCGCAAAAGTCTTTCTGTTTTATTAAGCTAAAGTATTTCTCGTACTTTTGTCCTCCTGGACCCATTACACTTTGGAAAGTTTCCATAAGTTCTTTGAGAGTTATCTTCATTTAATTATTTCTTTAGGAATTTCATATTTGTTTTTTGAAAAAATTATTTCTTCGCATTGTGAAATTGCTATTTTGCACTTTTGTGTCATGAATTCATATTTGATTTCTATTTCTTTGCTGGTTATTGAAGAGCTGTATCTTGCATGTTCTCGTTCATCAACGTCTGATTTTTCTTCTTTGTCTTTATACACTGTTATTCTATCTATGAATTCCTGATCGTATTCGATAAGCTGTTTATCCTTAATATATCTTAAAAATAGTGCAGTGCATTTTTGACTTCTGCTCTCAATGCCAAATTTAGACAATATTGCAAGAGCACAATAATACAAAGCATAAAACCATTCTTCTGGAATTTTATAATCAAATCCTTTTTCTTTATAAAATTCACAGAGTTCCAAGTTCTTTTTTGCTTTTTCAAGGTATTCTTTTGCCTTTTGATTATCTGGTTCGCATATTAGTAATCCTTTGTGTTTTTTTCTTTTATTCTCATCTTTTATTGCGCTTGCAAAACAATCTTTGAGTTCTTTCATTTTTCACCAATAATTTTCATAAAATTAAGAAATTTGTCTTGTCCAAATAAGATAACTCCTTTTTTTATTGCATCTATGAACGCTTTGTTTTTATTTTTAATTTCTTTTCTGAATTCTTCTGAAGTGAAGTTAATTATATGAATTTTCTTAATTTGGTTTTTTTGAATTTCTTTTATTGTTTTTTCAATTTCTATAAAACTCTTTTTTTTAGAAACTATTCCAAGAATATCAATATCGTTGGCTTCTCTTGGTGAGTGAAGGATACTTCCATATAAAATTAAGAAATCTGTTTTATTTTCAAGTTCTGCAAAATTATGAGTCCATCTTTCGTTGTTTAATGCTTCTTCTGTAAGTAGAAGTGCCAAATTTTTTTCTAAAAGAGGACAGTTCCAGTTTAGTTTTACAGTGTAAGTGCTTGTTTTTCCAGAATTCACTTTTGATAGGTTTATGAATTTTTCCGAATTGATCCTTTTTAGAAGTTTCCATACTCCAACTCTGCTAAGTTTAAGCTCTTTTGCCAAAGAGGTTACTGTATGGTTTATAGTAAAATCTTTTAACAATATTTTCAAAACTTTTGATTCTGGATTTTTCGCTTTCATCATCCTATTTCCTCATAGTTAACAACTATTAACCAAAAGTTAACAGTCTATATAAATCTTTCTTTTTTTAAAAATCTAAGCAGCAGCTCCTCCAGCGCAGAAATCCTTCTGTTTTATCAGTCTGAAGTATTGTTCGTATTTCTGTCCTTGAGGTCCCATTACACTTTGGAAAGTTTCCATGATTTCTTTTAGTGTTATGACTGTTCTTGTTATGCTGCAGATTCCTACTCTTTGTCTTAAGATTGGATCAACAGGGCTTGTAGTTGATGTAGCAGAGGGTTGTGAACAAAGTTGTTGATGTGATGTAATATAATCCTGACAATACAACTTATATGCAACTCCTACTGCTAAGAATGTAAGTTTTTTCAAGTCTTTGAATGATTCTAGTGATGCGTGGAATAGTCCTCCTCTTCCTTTTGCTCCAGCTCCTTCAATGTACAAGCATTCTCTCTCTGAAAGCGCAACATCGCATGCTACAGTTGAAACTCCTGTATTCAGATGATTTTTCAAGCAATCTCGGTACATGCATTTTATTTGTTTTTCTTTCATTAAATTATACATTTGTGCAGGCACGCATGAAAAATTCGTAAGGTTTATATAGTTACCAAAAAATAGGTAGTGTATT
>CAZDUE010000132.1:0-4168 GCA_964508575.1 uncultured Methanosarcinales archaeon | reverse complement strand
TTTATTTTTTTTACATTTTTATTCTTTAGCAGATATTTCTAAAATTTATAAATTCTTAATGCAGATCGATCCTTTTTTAACAATTATAGTTTTAACAATTATAACATATCAGTTTCATATGTTAAAACAGCCATCCCACAAAAACCTTTATAACCTATAATGAATTTCTGGAGTTTAATTAAATTTTTAGTTATTATTTTAGTTGTTAGTCGGGTGGAACATTGGCAGATTCAGAAGATAATGATAATTTTAAGTTTGATTGGAAGTCTAGTTGGGAAAAGCATCATGAGTGGATTTTATTAACTCTATTCTTTGCTTCCATTTTAGTATTTGCTTCCATCTTTGATTCTGGGTTGTTAATTCATAAAGATGCTCCTGAGAATTTGAATGCTGGAGACATGTTTATTTTCTCATCATTCGGAGATTTAGCCAGATATAGCAATGACATGAAAATTGTTCCTCCATATCTCTCAGGAAATCAAAATAGCTCATTAAATTTCTTTTCGCCTCTTTCAGGAATTGTTATTGCTCAGCTCTCGAATGCTGTTGGCTCTGAAAACTATGATTTTGTTGTTCATCTAAATCTTTTCTTTCTGATAATGGCAATGGTCGTCATGTATCTGTTATTGAGAAAGATTGATAAAACATCAGCTCTTCTTTCATTGCCAATCTTCTTGCTGGTATTCAAATGGCCTTTTAATTTCATTATTCAGTGGGGAGGTCATATTGGTAATTTTAACATTTTTTTAGTTGTAATAACTTTGTACTGTTTCCTTGAAATTAGACAGAAGTTTATGTTCTTGATTCTTGGGTTAGTTAATACTGCAAGCTTCTTATCACACGGCAGAGAATTCCAAACTTTGAACATTGCATTTGCAATCTACTTTATAATTATAATAATCAAAGATAAAACGTACAATAAAATATTTTCAAAATCATTCATTCAACATTTGAAAGAGGATGAAAATCTAACATCAATAAAGAACTTTGTTTATTCCGTAATAATCACAACAATATTTATTTTCCCATGGTGGCCTGCTCTTTCTGTTTTTGGAAGCAAGAACATAGGAGACTCTGCATCAGCAGGATTAATATCAGGAATAATTTCTTGGGGTTACAATCCTTTATTCCATCAAGTGAAGTTCTCAGATTTCGGGATCTTTTTGATTTTCATAATTTTGAGCTTGATTCTAGGAATGCTTTATATTTATTCAAAATACGATAAAAAGTTAGTCTTGATGTGTACTTTCAGTTTAGTATTTTTCTTTTCAGGAATATTTATAATTTTAGGAAATGCTATGCCTCAGGCAAGAGCTTTTTATGTTATTACTTTAATGCCTATAATCACGATTTTATTTCTGAATATTTTGGGAATTTCATCAAAATCAATCAAGATAGATAAATATGTTTTAACTTCTGTATTTTTTGTTTTTCTTATAATAATTGCTTTCTATTGGCACAAGCCTCAGTCTCTTGATTCTGGGTCGCTAGTCACTAAAGAAAGAATGGATTCTTTCAAATGGGTCAAGAATAATTTAAAAGACAACAGCACCATTTTAATGTTTTACGGTGATATTTACAGACAGAAATCTATTTTCACATTAATGCGTCATCCTTATCATGTTGTTGATGAGAATGATATTGTAAATAACATAAAAGAGTTGAAGATTCGAAGTTCTTTCAAAATTAACAAATGGGTTGTTCACGAAAGATTCACAAGAGAAAATGGAAAAGTAACAGCTGATCCGAACGAGTTCATAACAGTACAGGATTCCTTATGCAGTTATAGATATATTTATTTTGACAAGCAGAGTGAATCTAAGGAACTTGGATATTATTCAAAGATTATTGCAGAATCATTAATAAAAGGATCAGGATATTCTTTGATTTACGAAAATAATTTAGTGATAATTTTAGAGAACAAGAATCATGGAAAATGCTTTGCTGATGAATTATTAAAGGTAAAAGGTGCTTAAGATGGAAGAAAAAACAGAAGAAAAGAACAATAAATCTAGAATGATAAAAGAACTGCAGTATTTAGCGTTGATCTTCTTGCTTCTATTAGTAATCTTCAAAATTCATTATTACAAAGAAAGCATCAGTGTCATGTTGAATCTTACATTCTCCCACTTTTACTTATTTATAATTCCAGGATACTGCTTAATGCTCTACTACTTTGACAAACTAGAATTCTACCAGAGATTTGCAATAGGTCTGGGACTAGGATACGGAGTGCAACCATTAACATTATACTTAATCAATGTAACAACAGAAGTAAATATTCTAAAATACAACTATTATATCTCAGGAACAATGATAATAATAGGGGTGATTCTGGGATATTGGAAAATGAAAAAGAAATAATCAGAAAAATTTCTCATGATCTGCTCGCCAGATTATTACAATCATAAACCTTGACTATTGTAATGTTTTTATCTTGAAATTCCCACAATAACGTACATTGTCTCACAAGTTTTGCCCGCAAAGAATCTTGTTTTAGTTTAGGATAATCTACCCAGACTATTGTTCCTCCTCTTGTGTGCATTGTTTCATTAAGGCTGGATTCTTTTGATTCCTTTTCAAGATTTGAGTCAAAATGTATGAATTTTTTCTCATCAACTTTTGTATAGAATTTTATTGTTGGAGAAGTCGAATATACAGGACCTCCTTTATATGCAGTGTCAAGATACTTGGCAGATTCTTGCATTTCTTTGTAAATGTTAGGCGAGTGAACTTGAAATAAGAATTCTTGAGCTATGAAAAAGCTGAATGCTAATGATATTGCAACAAAAAGCAGTATTGGAAGTTTATTTAATTGTTTTTTTCTAATGAAATAAACTGAAGTGATTAACAAGATGAATAATATTGTTAAAGATACTCCTATTACTGTAAATGGGACTAAGAATACAGGGCCTCCTGCTCCGTAATATGGAAACCAAAAATTCCATTTTAATGATACTGCATTTTTCAAATAGCTTGAGAGATCATGAATAATATACTCGTACTTGAATGAAGCTATAAAGTTCAGTAATAAAAAGAAAATTAATGCAGATGATGCGATGATCCTTTTTTTATTTTTATCAAGCCCATCAAATAGAGTATCGATGAATACTGCGCTCAGCAAACAGAGAGCCGGAATTATGACTGCTAGATATCTGTCAACTGCCGCAATTCTTGATCCAAAAGAATATCCTATTGCTGGAATTAATATCCAGAAAATAAATGGAATCATGTTTTTCTTTATTTCATTATCATAATCAGGATATATTATGCTGAATATTGTTAATCCGAATAATAAAGGAGAGCCCCATAATATCAAGTAAGCAAGTGTTCTTGAAAATCCGAATAATAAGTTTGTACTTGCTCTTTCTGCAGGAACTAGATGCGAGTATATCGAGCTAAAGTATCCTGGAGACAAATAATAGATTGAGATAAACATGATAAAGTATGCTGTAACTGAAGATATCGCTAGTATTGATGTTTGAAAAAATGTTTTTTTAAGTGCGGTTTTATCTATGGATTCAAACTTTTTTGTTTTTAAGGATCTGACATCTAAAACTCTATTATCCATGAAGAACAATATGGATATTATGACTGGAATGAATATGGTTGAAATCTTGAAGATTATTCCAAACATGCACCACAATACCAGAATGATGAACCATTTTCTTGATCTTTTATCAATGTTATTACCAGTATTATAATCCGCTTTATTGTTTTGTTCAGAGTCTCTATAATTAAAGTATAAAATAAAAGCGATCAGATAGATTGACATTATAAAAGATCCGTCCATCTCTGTCATGTATGAAGCAAATAAATGCCAATAAGTTATTGACATTAGCAAGCCAGAGATAACTGCAATTCTAAGCGAGAATAATCTTCTTGTTAAATAAAATAATAGCGCAATATTCAGCAGTCCTATTAACATAGGAAGCAGTCTCATCTTTATTGTGCTAAAGCCAAGAAAATATGTCCATACTGAATATGATAATCCTATAAGCGGCTGTGTATTCCAGTATTCAGTAGAGTTATAATGCCTTACTTGAAGCGATATTCCATGATCTTTTATGTCATGTGTTATTTCAGCCCAATAAGTGTTGTCTCCAAAAAACAAATTGTCCAAGGAAGGAACCCTCAATATTAGAGCAAATAACAATATTAGTAACAG
>CAZDUE010000131.1:0-4280 GCA_964508575.1 uncultured Methanosarcinales archaeon | reverse complement strand
CATGAAAGCCAAACGTTGTATAGGGAAAGAGACAGGTAAAACGGCTGATGGTGCAGCCTGCTAGAATCAGAAATATCGCTACTGTAGCACATATTGATCACGGCAAGACAACTTTTTCAGACAACTTACTTGCGGGAGCTGGAATGATTTCTGAAGAACTTGCAGGAAGGCAATTGTCTTTAGATTTTGCAGCTGACGAGCAGGCAAGAGGAATCACTATTGATGCAGCTAATGTCTCAATGGTTCACGTTCTTAATACTGAAGAATACTTGATTAACTTAATCGATACTCCAGGACACGTTGACTTTGGAGGAGACGTTACAAGAGCAATGAGAGCTATTGACGGAGCAATTGTACTGTGCGATGCAGTAGAAGGAATCATGCCTCAGACAGAAACTGTACTGAGGCAAGCTCTTCGCGAGAGAGTAAAGCCAGTTTTATTTATTAACAAGGTTGATCGACTAATCAAGGAATTACAATTAACTCCCGAAATGATGCAGGAAAGATTAGTGAAAATAATTGCAGCTGTTAATTTACTGATAATGACTCTTGCAGAATCTGAATTTGGTCCTAAGTGGCAAGTTAATGTTCAGAATGGTTCTGTTTGTTTTGGATCTGCCTTCCATAAATGGGCGCTTTCTATTCCATATATGCAGGCTAAATCAGTTTCATTCAAAGATGTAATCGATGCTTACAAGAACGATGCTGTAAAGGAATTAGCAAAAAAAGCTCCTTTACATGAAGTTGTTTTAAATTCAGTAGTTAAACATCACCCAAATCCAGTTCAAGCTCAAGAATACAGAATTCCAAAAATCTGGCATGGAGACTTAGATAGCGAAATTGGAAAGTCATTAACTTCAGGAAATCCAAATGGAGTCGTAGCATTCGTTACTACAAAAATAGTTATTGACAAACATGCAGGAGAAATTGCAGCAGGTAGATTATTCTCAGGAACTGTAAAACAAGGAATGGACCTTTACATGAATGGAATGAAAAAATGGGTAAGAGTTCAGCAAGTTTCTGTATATAATGGAGCAAAGCGAGAGTTAATTGATCAAGGTTATCCTGGAAATATTGTCGGAATTGCAGGACTCAAAGGAGTTTTCTCAGGAGAAACAGCATCATCTGAAGAAATGACTCCTTTTGAAGCAATTAAACACATATTTGAACCAGTTGTAACTAAAGCAATTGAAGCTACAAAACCAGGAGATCTTCCTAAACTGATTGAAGTTTTACGTCAAGTAAACAAAGAAGACCCTACTATTTTTATTGAGATAAATGAAGAAACAGGCGAACATTTAATGTCTGGAATGGGCGAACTGCATTTGGAAGTTATTGAGAACAGAATAAAAGAAAATAAAGGAGTTGAAATAAAAGCATCTCCTCCAATTGTTGTTTATAGAGAAACAATAACAAAACTTTCACTTGAAGTAGAAGGTAAAAGCCCAAACAAGCATAACAAATTTTACTTTAAAGTTGAACCACTAGAAGATGGGGTTTACAATGCAATAAAAGCAGGAAAAGTTCCAGATATCAGGATTAAGAAAAGAGAAGATGCTATCTGGAAAGAATTAGAAGAAGCTGGAATGGAAGCAAAAGATTCTAAACGAGTTAAACAGATTTTTAATGGAAATATCTTAATGGACATGACTAGAGGAATTGTTCACATTGGAGAAATCATTGAAATGGTAATGGACATGTTTGAAGATGTAATGACCAAAGGACCTTTAGCTCGAGAACCATGCAATAAAGTAAAAGTAATGCTAATGGATGTTAAATTACATGAAGATGCAATCCACAGAGGACCAGGCCAAGTTTATCCTGCAGTTCGTGACGGTATACGGCTTGCAATGTTAACTGCCAATCCAATGATGCTTGAACCACTTCAAATAATGCAATTCGAAGCGCCTGCAGAATACATGGGAGAAATATCAAAATTGGTAAATAATAAGAGAGGACAGTTAATGGATATGCAGCAAACTGAATCAATGACTATTGTAAAGGCAAAAATGCCTGTAGCAGAAATGTTCGGCTTAACAAACGACTTGAGATCTGCAACAGGAGGAAGAGGAATTCAATTTGTCATGGATCAATTATTCGAGAAAGTCCCTCATGAAATTCAAGGAAAAATCTTACAACAGATAAGAACAAGAAAGAACTTGAAAGTTGATGATCAAGGAATTGCACAGCCTGCTTAAGGTTGATGTTTTTTTTAATATTTTTTTCTAATTTTTTAAAATCCTTCAGGTCCAATATTCTTTAGAACATATTTTATTTCTTCAATAACTTTTTGCTGGTCTTTTTTATCTGACATTCTTACAAATCTTATTATTAGATCTTTGAGCTCTTCTAGCTTGAAAAACTTTATCTTAAAGCCATCTGTGACAAAATAGAATCGGTATTTTTCATATTTTACTTCTTTGATTACAATATTATTAATTACTCCTACTTCCTTACCTTTTTTTGGGTTTTCTTCTAAAGTTTCAAACAAATCAATAATTTTATTAGCTTCTGCTTTGTCAAATTTTTTTTCTATTTCACGAAAAAGTCTGTCTGTAATTATTACTTCTGCCATTATCTGCTTATCCTTTTTCTTGCTTCTTTTATTGTAATAGTTCCTTTAGTGTCCATCAATAGTTCTTCTAATTGTTTTTCCCTAAAAGCGTTCAGAAGTCTTTCTATTATCTCTTCGTAAGTTTCTCCTTTATTTCCGATCTCTTTAATCCTATCTCTTATATCTTCAGACACTGCTATTGTTGTTGTAGTCATTATAATCACCTATGTTTGTTATAGAAGTTATAATATTTATAATATTTAAAACTTTCGCTAATTTGCTAATTTTAGTATTACAAAATAATCAATCACAATTTTTTTCTCTTAATCTCGCTCATTATTAGAGTTAGTTTATTCAAGCTAATTGCACTGAAATACTCTTGTCCATTATTAGAATGTCTTATTATTAAGCCAGTATTCATTAATTCCTGCAGTTCCATTAAAGTTTCATTATTCCCCAGATATTGAATTATCTGATCAGCTGTCAACCCTTCTTTATGCATCAATAATTCACAGATCTTCCTTTGCTTTGCATTCAAATTAAATTGGTCAAGTACTTTCATACATTAGAAATAGATCTCAAGCTTTTAATAGTTTGTGAAAGATTCGTGAAATTTACAGAGCATTTTTCTAAAAATTAATCATATTTCTTCCACAAATAATCAAACTGATTCGAATAAGTTTTTACAACTTGTTTTGATTTTATACGCATTACAATAATATCAGGCTCGTAAATTATTATTAAAACGTTATCTCCAAATACAACCCAGACTATCGGCATAAATACTTCTTTTGGAAGCCATGAAATAAACGTCTTGGTTATTTTTCTTGATTCTTTTAGTCTTTCTTCAACTTCCTTTGATTTGTTGGAAAATAATTTTATTTCAATGCCTTTCATCCATTTTTGGAATTCAACTGGAAAGAACTCTTGAACTTGCAGATTTCCAAACCCTTTCCAAACTTTTGGTTTTTCTTTTACTATTTCATTCATTATTGCCTTATACGCTTTTCTTCCTCTGTATATTTCAAATAATTCTTTTTCTTTAATGCTGTTATATTTAGCACTAAGTTCAGGCATTAGTAAATTTATCTCTTCCTTTTCAATTCTTCTGAATATCTTTTAAGTTCAGAATGAGTCTTAGGAACATATTCTTCATCTCCTCCTTCTCTGACTCCTGAAGTTCTATGCACAAGCCCTTTATTTTCTAATTCACTTAATGCAACAAGTCCTTCGGATCCGAACTTTTCAATTATAACTTCTGATTTTACAGACACTCTTCCAACTATGAAATCGTAAACTTGATGCTCTATTTCAGATATTTCAAATTCTTTAGGTAGTTCCATTAGATATTTTTCATATATCTTATTATTTAATTAATCTTGCTTTTATCGTCAGAATCTATCATACTTTTTTGCGAAACCTTTAAATAAGCTCAAGATTATTCTTTGATAAATGGGCAAGAAATGTGTCATGTGCGAGGAAGAAGCAGTATATGTAATAAAGGGAACTTCTGACAAGTACTGCAGTGATTGTGCTGAAGAAAACTTTGGAGATGTAAGCATGCTTGAGACAATTGAAAAAGCAGAACTAGAAGCAGCTGTTTTGAAAAAACACGTAGAGCCTGAAGACAACGAGGAATAGTAATATCAGCAAACATTAACATCAATCAGGAAAATAATCTCACTCGTTATAATCAACTTCCTGCAGATACTCTTTGATTCTGTCA
>CAZDUE010000130.1:0-4325 GCA_964508575.1 uncultured Methanosarcinales archaeon | reverse complement strand
CAGAAGATTAGATTTAAACTTGTTTTCCTCACCTTTGAGGTTAAAGTCTGTGAGCACATCTGTAAAGTTAAGTTCCATCCTATTAGCTCCCATACTTATACGAAATAAATCCAAAAGCTGGTTGAATCTCTTCCCCCAATCATCGCCCTTTAAGACAAAATTATCTACAAATTTCCAGAAATCGGCTATAAAAAGCGTGTTATTCTTATGCCAATACTCGAATGAATACCACTTTTCCCCATTGCCGATATGAAGCGGGCTGAGTGTTGTAAGCTTAAACTTATAAGTTTTCATTATCGTTCACCTTAAGCGGTATAAGAAATGCTTTTCCATAGCGAAATGCAGGCAAATTTTTAGAAGGTGAGACATTAACAATATTGCCTTCTACATTGCCCTGAAATATGCTTCCCTCGGCAAATGCGTATAAAGGCTTTTTCCTCAACGTGCTTAGATATACCCAGCCCTTTCGTTCAAGCAGAGTATATGCCTTTGCTTTTTCAATCTCGTCTTTAGTTGGGAATACCACGGATAAATTTGTAAAAAAGCCTGAATCCTTACTTGGCAAAGTAACTGCTTTAATTGCTATGCTGTCAAGTGAACCGTATCCAATGGATAGTTCGCCGCCAAGAGCTAAAGATATGCACTTATTAGTGTTCATCACTTCAATGTTTTTAAGTAATTGTGAAAACAATTTTGATTCTCCATCGTACAGGAAATAAAAGAAAGTTTTATCGTCTGGAATGATTGAGGAAATTGTATAGAGATGCTCATCTTTACTTGTTCCTCTTTGTCTGTCTATGGATACTTTCTCATCCACATCTGAAGAAAATAAGGTTAAATTCATATTTTTGCATTCTTTCTTGAGATATATGCAATCCTTATCATTGTTAATAATAACATCTTCCACTTGTTCCCAATTTCCGTTAAAGGATAACTCATAAACTCCTAAACTAATGAATTTAACTTTTTTTGTAAGTTTCCTATCTTTCTTAGCCAGAATTTTTGGTATAGGAAAAAACAGTGGTCTAGGCAGGAAAAATAATTCATTGTCATCATCAACTTTGTACCCGTAGAATAAAGAACTTATTTTTGGGAATGAGTCTATAAACTCTTTGACTTGACTGTCTCCAAACAACTTAACCCATAAATTCACTAAAGCAGAAAAAAGGCTATCGCTGTGAAAAATAGTGTCATCTACATCAAGGCTTACTTTTCCAAAATGGAACTTTGTGTTTTTATATGGGTATAGTTTGACTACTTTCATTTCGTTTTTCATTTGTTAATTCTTCTATGCTCCGAATTATATCCAAAATATCTACTTTGCCGTAGCCTCTAGTTCCGGAGCCTCCGAGGTAATCACCTTGAAGGAGTTTGAAAGATTCTTTAAGTTTATCAAGTAGAACTTTTTTGTCGTCTCCTTCATGTTCGTCGAATACAATCTCTACTTTAAATGTAGTGCTTGGAACAACCCTTTCGGTGAAACGAAGAGAACCTCCTGCCGCTGTACCTTTTTTACGATCTATTTTGGTTTCTGCCTTTATTTCTGTGAACTTACTAAGGTCAGTTACATCTTCACTCACGAGGTAAGCATCCCTGAAAATCAATGCACTTTGCCGCTTTCCTAGCTTGGTATTTCCACAACCGAATAGAATGCAGATAGAACAATCTCCACAATCACAGACATCATCCTTCCCTTCTTCCCTTTCCAGTAAGCTTCTTAACTTTCCCTTAAGACTACTTCCAGGAATGTAAGGTTCCCCATTTTTAGTCTTAATAACTGGGTTATCTGTTCCGCCAATTTGAAAGGATTCTTTCATTCCCCCTACATGGAGGCCACTTTTCACTACTAATCTTCCAATTATTTGATGTTTTTTTAAAAGTTTCATTTTTTTCCTCCTTCACTTTTTTGGTGAATATGCAATAACAGCTTCCATAAAATCAGTAAAATTTTGCCTTTTCTTTTCATCCTCAGCTCGTTCAAGAAGTTGGTCAAGCAACTTCTTCATATTCAAGTAAAATTCTTTGGAATTTAGTGCGTTCCTCTTGTTTGCGTATTCAAGCATGAGTATTATTTTTGCGACATCCTTCCGTGGTCTTTGCGAACTGGATAACTTTTTTATTGGTTCATAAAGATTCCTAAGTTGCGAAGTTGATGGTCCTGACTTCCCAACATCTTCAGCATATTGCAAGATAGTTTTCATATCTTCTTCTCTACTTTCTAATATTTTATTTACATCAATATTGTATTTCATTTTGCATACCCCCTCGTGTTTTTAATTGTGCTATTTTAGCACCTATTTTAAGTAATGTAAGGCGATTAATTCTTGGATTACTTCTGTTGGAGATATAATAACCAAAATCTGCAAATGTAGCATCGCGCCATACTTCTGTCAAGGTTGCCTTAGTACTATAATCTA
This sequence comes from uncultured Methanosarcinales archaeon, assembly GCA_964508575.1. GTDB lineage: Archaea > Nanobdellota > Nanobdellia > Woesearchaeales > CAZDUE01 > CAZDUE01. The sequence continues at coordinate 1,908 of CAZDUE010000130.1, read as the reverse complement.
ATTTACTTCTCTTTAAATAATATTCAAATCTCCAAACTGGCATCAATCTTTTCTTAAACTCCATCTCCCCTAACAAATCGTCTGCAAGTTCAATAATCTTAATGAGCAGTGCCCTTGCCGAGCCTTCCTTTAAGCAGTTATCAAGATATTTACTGCATTCAAACATTACTTCAAATTCATTTGAAGACGCTTTGACATTTTCTGCAGTAAACTCTAAAGTTGTTGCATCACTCCAATTCAAAGGATATCCAAATATCGTAATTCTGGCTTTTCCTTCATCGAAATCTTTCGCTTTCTCTAAATAATAATCCATGAACTCAAATATTTTCTTTAATGGAAACTTTGGTCCAAAAATACCATATGAAGCACTTATAGTTATTTTAGGATGAAAATTGACATATAGCCTAAACAAATTGTTAAGATCTTTAGCAAATTCCAGCACTTTATCCCACGCTCCAATAACAAAAGAGTCATCGCCTCCAGAGTAAATTATATATACATCATTCTTGTAGGTTTCTTGTTCGTGCAGGGTGTTTACAATTCCTTCAAAGAATAATGAAATATCAAAACTAAGCCTGCTGTACCTAGATAATGTTAGTCCACTTTTAGTTAACCCTTCCGTAAAAATCTTTCCAAGGTTGTCAATATCCATCTTAAGTGCAGCAATCTTTTTAGTTCCTGTTCTCTTTTCTGCTTGCTCAGCCAAGCTGTCGAAGTCTATTATTTGACCATCTTTATCTAGAGGGAGCCCTAAAGGGATTATTTCAAATGGAGCTGTAAATTTGTTAATACTTGGGAATAAACCACCATAATTTAGATGGTTTGTCAGCGGCTCTTTGCTGAAAGTAAATGTAGATAGGTTTATAGGAGAGGTTCTATTCTTTTTCTGCCATTCTCTTAGAATATTCCTTGCTTTTTCAAAATCCTCACATGTTCCACACACTTCTTTTGTTCTTTCTTCCAATTCTTGTGCACATACATCACACTGATCATGTCCAGCTTTAAGGTTTTGAGAAGCATCTGTATTTACAATTGCCTTAAACTGGTCAAAGAACTTCTCTTCTTTTGAGGAAATAGTTTTTTTTCTTTTACTATAGTCATCTTTATCTATAAACTCTGCGAAAAAATCTCTATCAAAATCTCTGGCAGACATCTCTGCGTATGATAGTGATAAAAAAATTTTTGCTTCAAAAAAATTCCAAAGTTGTGAGTTTATACTATCTGCGAACAATTTTAATTTTTCATATGTCTCTTTAGTATTATGAGCTAATATTTGAAAGTGTCCGCCGCTGGCGTAAATAATATTTGTCTCCGGAAGGTCTAACTCCCTAGAGAGCATTATGGGGAAAACCTTATTGAGAAGTGCCAGATAAAACGAGCGGGACTTTAGGTATTTGCCAGCGTGTTTAGAAGTGATCATAGAAATAAAGTTCTGAATCCCGGAAAAGTCTCCTTCAATAAGAATAAAAACTGGTTCATTGTAATTTTTTGAGGAGACTTTTTCTTTTTTTAATTCTTCCTCTAATTGCTGTTTTTTAACAGCATCCTTCTCTTCCTCGGCATCTTTTTTCTTCCTGAATATTTCCCTCATTTCGTTTCTCAATGATTGGAGAAAAGGATCAGCATTCTGAGATTTATAGTATTTGTATAAACAGGCAGAAACCGCGCATGCTATTTTAGAGTGGTTGAATAAGTCTATATCAGGTTTGGAGCGGAACGTCGCAGAAGGAATGAGTATAAGATGCTTACGAAATACATCTATACTCTTTCGCAGAATCGATTCATAAGAACTTAAATCCTCTTCCTTCAATACAGAACGCAGGTCATCTCGGAAACTATTAAATAAATCTCTATCAAAGTTTATGGAAGGGATATCATTTTCATCCTTTTCAATATAATGTTCTGAGG
>CAZDUE010000129.1:0-4407 GCA_964508575.1 uncultured Methanosarcinales archaeon | reverse complement strand
AAAAGCGGACATTAACTCTTGCACGCTTTTAGGACATTAACTCTTGCACTGTACAGTTAATAACTTATATAAATGTCAAAATAAAAGTCTTGGACTCAACTTGACAAATTCTGCAATGCTTTTATGATTGAAAAACTTCATAAGTTTAGGCTCTGCAATCAATAATTTGAAAAAAAAACTTGAGATTTTATCACGATCATGAGTTGAAAGAATTTTCTTAACTTTCTCATTACAGCAGATGCTGACTAAATCATCATAATCTTTTTCTTTGAAATTATCAAAAACATTCCTGATAAATAAGCTTGTGTTCAACTCGCGACCAATTTTTTTATTACACAGTCTTGTATAAGATTTTCCAGTTTCTATTGATCTTGAAACGCATTCTGCAGCATTCATGCCTTGAATAATTCCACCGGCAGTTGTTGCTTTGACCTGAGCAGCTGCATCTCCTATTGTAAAAATGTTGTCTTTTTCTATAATAATATTTGGATCGTAAACAGGGATTGGACCTGACTGCCATTCTATTATTTTAGACTTCCAATAATCTCCAAGCCGTTTTCTGCAGAAATTCTCAAATATCAAACGAGGATTATTAACTTTTATATTATCAACAGATGCATAGGATGCAATTCCAATTCTTGCAACATTACTATTTTCAGGAGTGACCCATCCTAACTGGCCAACATATGGATAAAATTCTATGATTGAAGAATCTGAATCCAGCTTAAAAACTGCTTGGATTCCTGCAAAAAATTTTCTTTTGCTAAAAAATCCTGCTGACTTGGCAACAGCAGAATTAGGACCATCAGCACCGATCAAATAGTCATAAGAGCTTTTTATTTTTCCATCTTTTGTTTTTATAACTAAAACATTTGAATTTGCTGAGCCGTTTTCCAATCCTAAAAATTGCGAATCTAAAAAGTATTCTGCACCAGCATCTTTTGCCTTATCTGCAATGCTCTTGTCAAATAAATAACGGTCAACAATAATATCTCCTTTCAAATTTATATTAACATGACTTCCAGAAGGAGAAAAAACTCTAGTGCTTTTAGCTTTATTGACTATTACTTCTTTAGGAACATCATAAATATCATAAATTGTTGAAGTTAAAATTCCAGTACACTGTATTGGTCTTCCTATAATGCTGTGATTTTCGTAAACTGAAACGTCATATCCTTTTTTCGCAAGCAAATAAGCTGCGTAATTTCCTGCAGGACCAGCGCCTATTATTACTACATGATCGTTCATATTGCTTGAATTTTTTATAGATATATAACAGTTACTGAATTATACTCAACAATAAATATGAATCATGAAATAACAGGTTCTAAATTTCTTTTATTTTTTCTTTCATGTTTCAGTATAAACCTCAATAAAATAACGATTCATTTAACTATTTCATAATAATAACAATTTAGAAACCTTTATATATGATAATAAAATACTCAGAAAAAGGGGGAATGTATGTATCAACACTATTCAGAAAATTTATCACAAAATCAGCAAAGCCAATCTGGATTAGAATTTATTGTTGGAGTTGTTGAAAGTCAAAACACGTATTCTAATACAAATTCCAGTTATACACCGAAACCAAGAGCAGGACCTCTAGCAACCGCATTATTATTAGGATTTACTTATCTAGGATCATTACTATCACCTTCACAAATTGATTCTGCATATGCTGATGGTGGACCTGGCTCAACTCCTACTCCGAAAGCTAGTAAAAACCCACAAGCTAAACATACTCCAGTACCTCATGCAACTCCTGCCAAAAAAAAAGCAAGTAAGCCAAAATCTAAAAAAACTCCAAGCCCTTCTCCTAGCCCAAAACCAACTCCAGAAACTTACGAGCATAAAGTAGAAAGGCCAAGATTAATAAACACAGAAGAAGGATATCAAAATGTAAATATAAGAGCATATCCTCCTGCTGAACTTGTACAAGATCCAAATGTTATTTCAGGACAGAGACTTGTAGATTATTTAAAAACTCAAGATCCTTATAAAAAAGATCTCTGGGATGAATTTGTTATAAAAACAGCAAAAGATTATTATAATAAAAACAAAGCATACTGTGATAATAAATTAGGAGTTACTGACTTCTCAGGATTTGAAAAACTATTGAATGAAACAAAAGGAGTGCAGCTTGTTTCAGATAAAACAAATCATAGAATAGTATTTACTGTTAATTCAAATAAAGCTCTTCATTATCAAGTCTCTATTGTAAATGGTCAAGTAAGGAGCAGAGGATTGCAATTCTTTGTAATTCCAATGGATAACTCAGCATATGACGAGTTTGATGAAGCTGCTGGGAAATTACATACTACTTTCCAAAAAGAAAAACAAGACCAAGAAAATAAACTGCTGACTGCTGCAAAACATTCAAATATATTAATTGTTCAGCGTTTTGACCCTAAAAGTTTGAGTGATGAACAAAGAATAGCTCTTGGAATTGCAAAGAACGATCAATTAAATAATTCAACTCCTGAAAATAATCTTTATCAGATATTAAACATAAATGATCCTGTTTTTGGATATGCATCAAGAGATCTCCACGATAGAAAAATTACAGTAAGACCTATTAAAGGTACTGAAGCTGTAAATCTTGAAGCAGTTTTAATAACTTACGGAACAAATTCTTTTGAGCTTTCAGCATCTTTGAGAAGCACACAATCAATGGTGGGAGAGCCAGATTTGATTCTTCAAAAAGGAAATTCTGTTAGTTTAGAACTTAAAAAAGTTGAAGGACTAGCACCATGGATTCTTGATACTATAAACCTGAATTTGAATGATCTGAAAAATACAAGTCATCTGCTTTACGATGCAAATCCTAGAGTAACATTAACTCCATTAAAATTAAGCAATCTGAACTTGAGAACTGATGTTGTAACTGACAGTAATGTATTAAACTCAGGTTTCCCTATTGATTTTATTATCGGAATGTTCGGAGGAAATGGAATCGGCTTAGGACAATATGATAGACTTGTAAAAACCTCTCATGAATTCTCATTAAATTATACAATATCAATGCAAAATAATGATAAAAAGTTAGTACCTTATGATCCTCAGAGCATTAAAATATTATTAGAGCCAAAGCCAGTTAATTTAAGAAAACATAGCGGTGAGGGATTATTATACAGCATACTTGGATCTCTATTAATAAGCAATGGAACTAAAAATATTGTTAACAATATATTCACACCAGAAAATCAAACAGCACCTAATCGTGCGCCTCCTAATGGAGAGAACAGAACTGCTCCTTCAAGATCAGGAGGATCAAACAGATTATGGACCCCTTCTAATGAACGGCTTAAAGAATTGAATCTCCAGGGATTTGTTGATTATAATGGCTTGTTAATTCCTGAAAAAATAAACGCGAGTGTTGATGAACAAAAAGTCTTGAAAGATTTAGGGATAGGTAAAAAAAGAATTAAGAAAAATAAACTTTCTTTAAATGAAAAAATCTCTTATGAATTAACATTAGCAATGAGAAAAAAAAGATTGGAGGAAATTACCAAAATTGGAATTCACTTAACTCAAGAACAAATAGATTCAGCCCTTGAAAATATAACCTATAGAATAAGTGCGTGAAAAAAATGAAAAATAAAATAATTCCAATAATCTTATTACTACTGATTTTAATTTTAATTCCAACTGCTTATGCGTATCCTGTAACAATACAAATTAACTCAAACAATGCAGGATTTACAACATCAACATACTCGTGTTCTGACAGTTCATGCAGTTCTTTTAATAGCATTGGAACTCATGCAACTTCAGGAACAAACTCTAATAGTTATACAATAACAGGATCTGGAACAAAATCAACTGCAGAATATGACTACATCGCATGTTTCTTGCCTCATGGATATATCACGACAACAGATGATACAAATGGACCAGGACCTTGGAATTATAATATTCAGTTCAATAAAGCACCTAATTGCGCAGCAAATATTGTTTCATCAAATATTCCAACTCAAATAAATCAGGGAAATGCAGCTCAAATAACAGCAACAATAAGAAGTCCCATAACTCCACCTTCTGGAAGCCCAGCTTCAGTACCTTTAGAATTAAATTCTCAATTTTCACCAGATATAAGAATTGATCTAACAGTAAGAGATCTTAATGGAAATTTAATAACAAGTCAATCACAAAATAGCGAAATATTAACAGGAACTTCAAGATCATACTCGTTCACTTGGACACCTCAACAAGCAGGAACATTTATTGTTACATTAACTACAACTGTTGTGGATTGCCTATGCTCAGGAAATACTCCTCAAACTACATCACAGACAGTAACTGTTGCAGGAACAACCAATCGACCTCCAGTTGCAGTAATAACCGCTAATCCAACCACAGGAAACACACCACTAACAGTACAATACACAGGCTCAACAAGCTTCG
>CAZDUE010000128.1:4058-4447 GCA_964508575.1 uncultured Methanosarcinales archaeon | reverse complement strand
GTATTTCTGCTTCTGCTCTTGCTTCTTCTGTCTGCGGAATGTGCAGGTTCATTTCATCTCCGTCAAAGTCTGCGTTATAAGGGTGGCATACACAAGGATTTAACCTCAAAGTTCTGTAAGGAAGTACTCGAACTTTATGGCACATCATACTCATCCTGTGCAAGCTAGGCTGTCTGTTGAATATTGCGATATCTCCATCCATTAAATGTCTCTCGACAATGTATCCGGGCTGTATTTCTTCAAGAAGCTGTTCTTTTGTTTCAGAAGTTATCTTTTTTCTTTTTCCATCTGGACGAATGACATAATTAGCTCCTGGATATTCTGAAGGTCCTTTTGTTATGAACTTTTTCAAGTAATCCATGTTCCAGGATGTTAATCTTTCTGGAACT
>CAZDUE010000128.1:0-4048 GCA_964508575.1 uncultured Methanosarcinales archaeon | reverse complement strand
CCTTATCCTTCCTTCTTTACTTTTTATTCTTTCAGTTAAAGTTTTCAAAGGCTGTCCGCTTCTATGTCTAGCAACAGGAAGCTGAGGGATGCTATTGTCAAAGAACGTAGTTATATGATACTGAAGCAGGTCCCATAAATCTTCAATGATTATTTCAGGCGCTCCTGCATTAATATTCTCGAAAAGCCGTTGGTTAATTCTTACGATATCTCCCATCTTGTGAGTTAAGTCGTCTTCGCTTCTTTCTCCTGATTCAAGAGTTATTGATGGTCTCATTGTTACAGGAGGAATTGGTAAAACTGTTAAAATAGTCCATTCTGGTCGTACAGATTTAGGGTTTAATCCGAATAGCGGAAGATCTTCATCATTTACTTTTTCAAGTCGTGTTCTTATTTCAACAGGACTTAGTCTTTTTTCCCCTTCCATGAAGGTAGTTGGTTTTTCAAGTGCAATTTTTTCTTGTTTAACATTGCAATGAGGACATTTAGTCACTAATTTAAGCTCATTAAGAATTGCTTTAACATAGCCCCTTTTTATATCTCCTGTTATCTCATTATCTGCAGATTCTAGTTTTGCAAGCCATTTTTGAAGTTTTGGCTTTGGTGCTAAGGGTTTAGAACAATCTTTACAAGTGCTTTTCAGAATGTTCATTATTACATTTACAAATTTCACGTGTATTACTGGACGAGCTAATTCAATGTATCCGAAATGACCGATGCATTCTTTAAGTTTAGAGCCGCAAGTCTTGCATTTTAGTCCAGGATCAATAACTCCTAATCTTATGTCCATTAAGCCGCCATCTACAGGATATCCTTCTCGATCATAAAGTTCTGGTGTAACTATCTTGGCTGACGCCATCTTCTTTATCATCTTTGGACCAAGTATTCCGAATAAGATTGTTCCAACTTGTTTGTAAGTGTGTTCTTCTTCCATTTTTATCATCAACCTCGACCTTTTTGTGATTTCGTGTTTCAGTCAACACAAAAAGCTCGACCAAAAAACAGGAATTTTGCAATCAGCAAAGCACCGAGCCCGAAAGAGACTGTGTTTTTGTTTTGCAAAAATTCTTATTTTGATCTTGCTTATTTTTTTAACTTTATTTTTATCTGTTTTTTTATGTTCTAGTTTATTTTTCTAATATTTACTTTTCAATTGTAATTTTGGATAAACTCCTAAGCTCTTGAACTCATCAAGTATAAGCTTGAATGCATAGCTCATCTCCACAAAGCTTATTTCCACATTATCACCGCATATAGGACAATATTTTTTATTTTTGAACTCATCATGTATTGCGATTACTCCACAGCTTTCGCATACAGGAACAACTGTCTTGTCAGAGTCAAATCTTTCTTTAAGCAGTAAACTGGCACCGTGAGCCACAAAGGTATCTTTCTCCATCTCTCCCAATCTGAGACCTCCTTCTTTTGCTCGTCCTTCTGTGGGTTGTCTGGTTAATAGTTGGATAGGTCCTCGTGCTCTAGAGTGCATCTTGTTCGCAACCATATGCTTTAATTTCAAGTAGTACATATTTCCAACATAGATTTTTGCAGTATAAATATCTCCAGTTATTCCATTATAGAATGTTTCTGTTCCGTTTTCCTTGAATCCGAGATCTTGAAGTTCTTTACGAAGATTAGCTTCTGGTTCAGCATCAAATGTAGTTCCATCAATGTATCTTCCTGATAATGCAGCTACTTTTCCGCCAATTAACTCAATTAAATGCGCTAAAGTCATTCTTGAAGGAATACCGTGAGGACTGAAGATTAAATCTGGCTTGATTCCTGATGTTGAGAAAGGCATGTCTGATTCTGGAACTATCAAGCCAACAACTCCTTTTTGTCCGTGCCTGCTTGTGAATTTATCCCCTATTTCAGGAATTCTTTCATCTCTGACTCTTACTTGGACTAATTTGTTTCCTTCTTCATTCTCAGTGATTAATACAAAGTCAACAACCCCTCTTTCTCCGTGAGGGACAGCAACTGAACTTTCTCTTCGTACATTGCTTGCTAAAGAATACTCATCCATTCCACTCAAGAATCTTGGAGGGCTTGTTTTTCCTATAATGACATCTTCTTCTTTTATCTCAGCTTCTGGATAAATTATCCCATCCCCTTCTAGGAATCTGTAATCATGCTCGCTTTTGTATCCTTTTACTTCTTTGTCAGGGACGCAGATATCATCTGTAAGTCCTCCAGAGTATCGTAATTCTTCAGCAACACTTGGTCTGAAGTAAGTGCTTCTTGCTAATCCTCGCTCAACAGACCCTTTGTTAAGGATCACAGCATCTTCCATGTTATATCCTTTATAACTCATTACTGCAACAATAAGATTTTGTCCTGAGGGATGATTCTCTGATGCATGATCATGAGTTATGGATCTTACTAATGGAACATGAGGGTTGTGCAGTACATTTACATCCATATCCATTCTTACATGAAAATTAGATGCATATATTCCCAGAGCTTGTTTCTGGTTTTTAGCTCCTGCATTTAATCTTGCAGAAGGGCTGTAGTTTCCGTAAGGAACCAAAGAAGCACAGAATCCTGTCATAGCCAAAGGACTTATTTCTAAGTGAGTATGATCTTTTGTAAGCTCTTCTTTTGTGAAAGCAACAAGTGCATTTTCTTCTTCTGCTGCATCCAAGTATTCTATAACTCCCTGATCAACTAAGTCTTTCCATTTCAGCTCGTTTTTTTGTAATTGCTTGATATGAGCATCAGTTAATAATGGCTTTCCTTCTTTTACAATTATTGCAGGTCTTGTGACTCGTCCTCGTAAGCTTTCAATATTCACTTCATCAAGTTTTTTATTATGATAGACTCCAAGATTTTTAGGCAAAGTCCCTTTTCTTCTTTCTCTGATTAGTTGTTCTGAAAAATCGTTTCCATTTTCCACAGTTCCTACGAAAACACTATTGAGATAAACATCTGCCATTTTTTTCACCCGACCTTTTTGTGATGTCGCCTCTGGCTCCACACAAAACATAAAAAGCGTTCACGCGCTTTTGTGCACAGAACTTCGGTTCTGTTAGCTCGACCAAAAACGGGAATTTTTGCACAGCAAAAATTCTTATTTTGATCTTGCTTGTTTTATTCGATTTTTTTATTCTGATATTTTTTTTATTGATTTCAAACTTGTTTCAACCCAAGACCTTTTAAGGATTTCATTAACTCCTCAGGGCTGTAGTCCATTGAAACATTAGCCATTAACGCTAGATTTTTTCTTAATCCAATGTTAGTACCTTCAGGAGTTTCTATGGGGCATAATCTTCCTAAATGTGTAGGATGCAATTCACGAGCAGCGAAATTTTCCTGGCTTGCGCTTAAAGGGCTTACTACTCTTTGTAAATGAGATAGTGTCTCTAAGTAGTTCAGCCGTTGAATTCTCTGAGAGATTCCTTTTCTTCCTCCAACCCAAGCTCCTGTTGCCATTGCACTGTAAATTCTCTGTGTCAATAATTTGTCTCTGATAACTACTTTTATTGAAGGGAATTTCCCTCTTTTTACAATTCTCTGGAAATTGTAAAGCATGTCGCTGATTAATACTTTGATATTTACTCTTATCAGGTCTGCAAGTAAATCTCCTGACATTTTTAATCGTTTATTCATGTAATGATCCTTGTCAGTGACTTTTTGCTCCCCATTTGAGACTATTATGAATCTCTTCAATAATTTTGCAAGGTTGTGTGCTTTCAAGCTTCTTGTCTTAGCATCAGTTCCAATGTGTGGCAATAAATATTTATCAACTAATTCTTTTGTTCTTTCCACTCTGATTTCTTTTGCTTGAGTTATTCCCACTTTTTTTGCAATATAGTCAAGAGCATCTGTTTCATTTTTTATCTCTACAAATTCAAATAGATTAACTAAGATTTCATCAAATGGTTTTTCTGAAGATACCATTCTCATTATCTCTTCATCTTTTGTAACTCCCAATGCTTTTATCAAAACAATTGCAGGGATTTTTCTAACTCTTGTGAATGAAATAAAGAAAACTCCTTCTTTTGATTTTTCAATAGTGTGAGGAATCTTGAATGATCCTTGCTCTGAAA
>CAZDUE010000127.1:0-4448 GCA_964508575.1 uncultured Methanosarcinales archaeon | reverse complement strand
ATTTGTGCAAGAATTAATCAGAAAACTAATCATGTGGCGAAGTTAAGTTAAAACATGCTGAACGTACTGAAAATAATAAAAATGATAATATCCCCCCTCGCAGATTTGAACCGCGGACTTCTCGGTAACGACTGGCTGATTTTCATTCTTTGAACTTCTTCAAGGTCTATCAGCATCTACAGCCGAGCGCTCTACCGCTGAGCTAAGGGGGGATAATATAAAGATTAAGCAAGGTCTTTTTAAAACTTTCTTAATGCTGTGCAGAATAGTCAGTGTCCTAGTCAAGAAGTTTAAATCATCAAATGTCATAAGGTCATCGAATTTATGTAAGTGCTCTAAGTTTATTTGACACAGAAACTCTTTCTCGATATTTTTCGTCTCTGAATTGGACTATTGCTGGAGGCAGATTAAAGAATCCTAAGATGCTTAGTTTTGATTTTATTTTGTAGCTTATTATTCTTTCTTCAAATGGATCTAAAGAGGGAATTTCCCATTCCATTAAAGTTCCTTTTTTGTCATGTTTTACTATTTTTGTTGGCTTTAAGGTTCCGATTATGAATTCGTCTTTGACATCTGCGATATTAGGTATTTTATCCATCACTTTTAATTTAGAAATTGTATGTTTTGTTCTGTTTTTTATGTATATTAAAACTTTGACTTCTGTTATTCCTCCTTGTTCTGATTTCATTATTTCTCCATCTTTTCTTATTATTACTGGACTTCTGTACACAAAATACAAAACCAGCACTATTATCAAAATAACTATTATGAAGAAAGGTATTTGATAATTAGAATCTATTCTAATCTCTTTTTTTTCTTTTGGTTCAAGTTCGATTGTCCAGGTCATGTACTGGTCATTCTTGCTTTTTTCTTCTGCAAAAATATATCTCGGTTCAGTTTTTGTGAATAAACCATTTAATGTATTGATAGGAACTTTTACATTTTCAACAGATTTAACATTTCCCAGATTAGTGTATATTTTTCTTTTTGTGGATCTTAAGAATCCTGAACTATTGACTTCTGTTGTTATCAGATTCGAGTAAGACATTATTTCTATGCTTTTTTTTATTGTTTTCAATGTTCTAGAATCTTTAGTTATTGTTACTGTTACAGTGCTTGTGCTGGGAGCTTGAAACGGATCAAAATCGACATTTATTGTTTCAGTTTTTTGCTCGAGAGATTTAAGATCTGTGATTATGTCTTTTTCAAAAAGATCGCTCTTTATGTGGATTCCTAAATTTGTCAGATTAAGTGGATTTAAATTTTCAAGTTCAATATATATTTGTGCTTGCTGTCGAGGGTCTATAATCCCATTGTTATTTATTGCGAGATTTGCTCTTATTGTTGGAGCATACTGACCAAAAGATGCTCCTTCTGGTCTTACAATGACAAATAATGTTTCTTTCACAATATTTCCCTTATTTTTTGATTCAATTTCTATGGGTACTGTGTATATTCCAGGAGTAAAGTTTCCAATAGGATAAAGAAGTAAACTAAATGTTTCTGCACTTTCTTGCTTTACTTCAAGTCCATATTCAGTTTGATAAATATAAAGCGGAACAGAAGAAACACTCCATAAGTCATCATTCAGAGTTATCTTGAACTTGTCCGATGTCTTATCATTATTTTGAACTGTGATATCAAAAACAGCTTGTTCATCGTTGCTGATTATATTTTTTGTAGATTCAAAAGTTACATTAAAGCCCGCAGTATTCTTTGCGCTTGCAGTATTTATGGCTAAAAATAGCATTAAACTAAATATTCCAAGAAAAATAACCCTTCTTAAAATACTGCTTCTTAATTTACCCCTTTCAGCCATTCTCAGAATTAACCATAGCTCATTTAAATAGTTTTTGAAAGATATAGCTCTGTAGAAAATGTTTTGCATCTCTGCCACTTAGCGCTGTATGAAATAAGACAAGCATGCTAAATGGTTCAGAAGAACTATTTTGGCTTCATGCTAGCTCTGGCAGAGATGTCTGAAAAGTGAGATTTTCTACAGAGCCGAAAGATACTGGGGCTGCGAGGTGTAGTCGCTGATGCTCGGGACCTCGTAGCCGATGTTTTGGATTTGTTTAAAAGTTTATTAGAAATGGGGCTGCGAGGTGTAGTCGCTGATGCTCGGGACCTCGTAGCCGATGTTTTGGATTTGTTTAAAAGTTTATTAGAAATGGGGCTGCGAGGATTCGAACCCCGGATCACTACCATTTTGGATTATTTTCTTTTATTTTTTTAAATCCCCAAGGTAATATCATACCAAGCTAGACCACAGCCCCTTGATTATTTTATTTTTTTCTTTTTGATATTTTCCTGTTTTTTTGTGCATGGCTGGAGCAGTTTTTGCTGCGTAATGCCTGTTTCGGACGCCAATCCGAAATTGGCAGCTATACCACAGCCCCTTGATAAAAAAGAAAAAAATAAGCGAGTGATCTTTTAAAAAAAATAGTGGGCCCGCGGTGACTTTCTTTCTGTCGGAAATACCAAACAGCATTCGAACACCGGACCACTCGATTTCAGCAATGGAGTTCTGAGATTGAAATTTCCAATATCAGTCGAGCACTCCACCAGACTAAGCTACGGGCCCATTTAAATAAGCGAAACTGTCTTTATTTTAAGAAGTTTTCTGTTTTTAAAGTTCAATCCAACGTTTATATTAAAAAAAGTATAAGCGCCCCGCGTCAGACTCGAACTGACGACCTTGCGGTTACTTCTGAAACAAAGTTTCTGAAAGATTAACTTCGTCAATAACAGCCGCACGCTCTACCTGCTGAGCTAGCGGGGCTTGATGTTTTTGAACAAGGAGTTGGACAACCAAATTCTTTATAAAACTTTCTAAGATTTTTTTTTGGTTTAATTCTGCTTGACTTCCAGATTGCGTAATCCAAGATATGGTATCGTATTATCAAGGTTAACACGACGATCTGTTTTTTGTCCTAATTTTACTTTGAATTCAAGCATTAATGCAAAGACAATATGTGTCAATGATTGTTCTGCCATCAGGTCATTTAATAATTCAGGTTCTAGTTTTAATGCTTCTCTGCAGTATTCTGTTGCTTTTTCAAAATTGTCAAGATCAGCATAGCAGACTGCTGCACTTTGATAAATTGATGCTTGGTTTGGATCGATAGAGATTATTTTTTCATAATCTTTTATTGCTTCGCTAATTTGTCCGCATAGGTAGTAAAGTTCTGCTCTGTCTGTCAAGCATTCGACAGTATCTTCTCCTCTGCTTATCAGTTCAGTAAGTTCTCTTATTTGTCTTTTATAACTGTTTAGATCTTCAAAGTCATTGTCTAATAAGCTCATTTTGTTACAGAAATAGGGTTGCCTTTTTATGTATTTTCATATTTTTTTATATTTCTTGCTTTTTGTGTCTCATATCTCTAAAATTTAGTTGCGGACAATAATTAGTTATAAAGAAAACCGCAACTAAATATAGCAGGACAAACAATTTTTTATTGATTACTTTTGTCCTGCTCTAATTTCTGGATAATTTTAAATAAATCAAATGATTATTGAGTATGATGGAAGATTTAGAATTAAATGAGGGCTCAAAAATGCATGACTGTTTTCCAGAGCATTTCTCAGAAATTTCAAGAATACTTCACGATTCTGCCATGAAGCTATATAGAGAAGGACATGTTGTTAATGGTTTTGCAATGACTAATCCTGTTTTTTTCAAGTATCATATATATGAGGATTTGAAAAAAGTAGGTGCTATTGACGAAAACAATAGAGAGAGTAAACTTCTCGATCTTGGATGCGGCAATGGATGTATCAATATAATCTCTTCTGTTTTAGGAATAAAAAGCGTAGGTATTGATAATAATGCGTCCATGATTATTGAATGTAAGGAGAATTTGAAAAAGGTTGACGTTTTTCATGAAAATTTTAAAGATAAAAATAAAAATGCAAAAAATTTTAACAATACTGCGAAAGCAAAATGCGAGTTTATTAATGGTGATTTCAATTCTGAAAGCTCTTTCAGAGATTCTGGATATGACATTCATGATTTTGATATCCTTTACTCATATGTTGAGGAAACTCAAGCAGAGCCAATAATCAAGTTTTTCAAGGATAAAGCTCATCCTCGTTCAAGGCTTATACTGAATGTTGGTGGATCTCGCGAGAATATTGAAAAGCTTGCAAAAAAGCATAATCTTAAGACAGAGCTTAAGTATGGTGAAGAATCAGCTTATTTCTTTTTCAGGAAGTGATAAAAAATCTTATGAAGATGTTAACGGCTCTGTAGAAAATGTTTGACATCTCTGCCACTTAGCGCTGTATGAAATAAGACAAGCATGCTAAATGGTTCAGAAGAACTATTTTGGCTTCATGCTAGCTCTGGCAGAGATGTCTGAAAAGTGAGATTTTCTACAGAGCCGAAAGATACTGGGGCTGCGAGGTGTAGTCGCTGATGCTCGGGACCTCGTAGCCGATGTTTTGGA
>CAZDUE010000126.1:0-4469 GCA_964508575.1 uncultured Methanosarcinales archaeon | reverse complement strand
ATAATGTTTTGATAATCAATAGTAAATCCCTTACAAAGTAAAATATTATCTGCTTTTTGTTGTGCTAAATAACATGCTGGTGTTATAATTATTTCAAATATTTTGCATAAAGAATTGTCTGATGTTATCATGGGCAATCCTGAATTAAGCTATAAAGCTGTTAAATGCTGGCTTCCTAGAAGAGGGCTTGTGGAAATTTTTAAGCCAATGGTTGCTTGTGTTTTGAAAAGTCCCCATTGGAGTTATTATGCTGGGAAAAATTGGCCGATGGATAGATTTCTGCCGTTAGCGAGAAAAATTGCAGAAGCCACAGCAAAAGACCCTCAATATTGTTACCAAGCAGGAATTGAATGGGCCGATGAGAGATTTAAAGTTGTTTCAGATATCCTTGCTCACGGTACTGCACAAAGTTCTAATTGGGCTTATCATGCTGGACAAAACTGGAGAGACTCAAGGTTCATGCCTTATTTCAGAATTTTTACAAATGCAGTATTTGAAGACTCCGATGATTATGATAAAGCTGCAATAAACTGGAAAAAAGGAAGAATGTCTGAGCAAGTTTCAATAATAAAAGCAATAGAAAAGAGCGCTTCAAGTCCTGAAAAAAGTTATAATTTAGCCAAGCAGCTGGGGTTTGAAAGATTTCTAGAGGTTGCTGATATTTTAGTCAATTCAATAGTTCAAGATTTAAAATTAGCATACCGTGCAGGAATTGATTTAACTGATGAAAAATTCATTCCATTTGCTGAAAAATTTGCAGACTCTTTAAAAAGAGATCCTGAACTTGCCGCACTTGCAGGACAAAACTGGAATGACAAAAAATTCGAAAAAGCTGAAAAAATATTGGCGAGAGCTGTTTCACAAAGCTCATCAGCAAGTTATAATGCTGGCTGTTCTTGGAATGATGCTAGATTCTTAAGATTTGCACAAACTTTTGCAGATTCAACTGCAAAAGATCCTCGCTATTGTTATCTTGCTGGAAAAGGAAAATGGAATGATGACAGGTTCATGGCTCAAGTATTAAACTTTGCAGAATCAATATCCAAGAATTCAGAATTGTGTTACAAATCTGCAAAGGATTGGAATGATAAAAGATTTTTTGCAGTCTCAGAAATCCTGGCTCTGGGAATATCTAAAAGCCCTGAATTCAGCATAAAAGCCGGGCAGGAATTTTCAAGCAAGAGATTTGATCCTTTTGCTGATTTATTCGCAGAATGTATTGCAAAAGATCCTAAATATTGTTATGAAGCTGGACTTTATTGGAGTTATCAAAGATTTGAAAAGCATTCTGATATTTTTTTATCAGTGATAAAAGAATCTTTAGAATACTGTCTTTTAGCTCTTGAAAAATGGCCTGCTGATAAAGCTGAAAATTATCAAGGAAGTCTTACTGCATCTTTGAAAAAGCTGGCTGAAACTCAGATTTATAGTTCTCCTATGGAAAAAGTAATTGAAGAATCTAAAAAATTAAATCCTAGTTTAGCTCGTTTTATTCCTGATTTTTCTTATTTTAAGATAACTGATGATGATAAACATCTTTTTAATGAATTCAAGCAAAAAATAGGAGCTCATGCAGGCAAAATAAAGTTTAATGAGTTTTATCTAATTGCAGAACTTTATCATCTTATTAATGGAATATCAGGGGATAATATTGCATCAGTACAATCTGAGTTCTATGCCTCTTTAGTCATTAATTTAGATTATGGAACAGTCAAGGAGTGGAGTAGAGAAGCTTTGAAGCTATTAAAAAAGAACACACTGGGCGGGGGAAATTATGGTGTTGTGCAATGATTGTGTTAATCCAAATCATTATTAATATCATTATTTAAATCATTATTCAAAGCCCTATTGTCTTAAATTGAATCATGCCGAAAAGTCTTTAAATAAACTCTAAATCCTTTTGAGAAATGATTGAACAAATAATAAATCCTAAGCATGCTTATGAAATAGGAAGAGATGCTGCAGACGAAAAATTCTCTAATTTGTCTGTTGATATTTCTAGAATTATTGTCATTTCTCCTTTTTATTGTGCAAATGCAGGAATGATCTGGCCTTCTGAAAGAGCAATACATATCTCAAGGTATCTTGGACAAGGAGTTTCAAAAGATCCTCAGTTTTGCTACGAAGCTGGATGCTGCTGGGATGATCTTTTGTTTGATTTAACAGAATCTTCAATCATAAGCGGCTTGGAAGGATCCTTGATTTATCAATTGAGATCTTTAAAAGATTGGACTCCTGAACGAAGTGAGAAAGTTAGAAATCTTATGACTAAGGATATTCTAAAATTCTATGATTCTATCAGTGATTATCATGATGAGTTTGTTGAATTTGCTGAGAATTTAGGAGTTCCTGTTCTTATGAACTTAAGTGTTGATGAATTTTACAAATCTGCTGAAGCATACAAATTACTGCTTGCATACGATAGAACTATTGATGATGCGACATTAACTGGAAATATTCAAAGAAAAGTCGAAGTTAAAGAATTATTTTTCAGAAATTTAAAATCTGCAATAGAAGAGAATAAAGTTTCGGAATATGCTCAGTCTATTTCCAGTACATATTCAGAAAACATGCTTGCAAGACATGGATTGAGTCCTGCAATTCTTAATTGAGAGCTCTTAATACTCTACTCCTTTTCTTGCTTTTATTCCTCGCTGCCAGGGATGTTTTATTCTTTCTACTGAACTGATGTAGTCTGCAAATTCATACATTGCTTTAGGTGCATCTCTTCCTGTCATCACTAACTCAATTTTATTTTCGCGAGCAGAGTCAACTACCTTTTTTATATCATCAATCATAACTAAATCTTTATCAACCACACAGTTTACTTCATCTAAGATTAATAGATCACAAGATTTTGAGTTTAAAACCCTTAGAGCGTGTTGTATCCCTAATTGTGCTGCTTCTTTCTCTTCCATGTCTGGCTTGAACTCAAAACTCGAGTTTAGTTCATCTGGAACTCGTCCTCCAAATTCATAGATTCTTTTTTGAGACTCTCCTAGGGCGCCTGTTCCGTACTGCACTATTGTGATGTTAGGCAGATATTTTTGGATTGCAAATAACTCGCCTGTGTCGCAGCATTTCAAGAATTGTATCATATACACTTTCAAGCCATATCCTACTGCTCGCAGTGCAAGCCCTAAAGAAGCAGTTGTTTTTCCCTTTCCATCCCCTGTTATTATGTGAATTAACCCTAGACTTTCACGTTTGTCATCACCATGAACTATCACTGGTTTTCTTAATCTTGTTACCATGCACCCACCATTTTATTCCTGCTGCAATTATCCTAATGCGATTTCGATTTATTTATTTTGAGTTATTTATTAACTCCTATTGAAAATAAATTGAACTGAATCATGTTCTCATCCTAAGTTCATTATTTGTTCTTTTTTGCTTTTATCTCGATATATTGTTATTCCTTTGCAGCCCATGTCATAAGCCATTGTGAATGCATTCTGAACATCATTAACAGTAACAGTTTCAGGAAAGTTAACTGTTTTTGATACTGCATTATCAGTGTATTTTTGGAATGCTGTTTGTACTTTTATGTGCCATTCTGGCTCTATATCATGAGCAAGTACAAAAACTTCACGCCAATTTTTTGGAATTTCCTTGATATCTTGCACTGAAGCTTTATTTCTCATGTCATGAATCAATGCATCTGAATAAAAACCTTCTTCTTTTGCTATTCTCTCGAAATATTTGTTAACTATTAAAATTTCTTTATCCAAAACTTTGCGAACATACCCTAGTGCGAAATTCGGCTCTATCCCTGATGAAGTATCTGCAATCAAGCTTATTGTTCCTGTCGGGCTTATTGTGGTAGTAGTGCTATTTCTCATTTTAGATCCTTTGTAAATGCTTTCTGATATTGATGGGAAGTTCCCTTTTTCTTTTCCAAGCTCTTCTGATTTTTTCTTTGCTTCAGAAGAAATGAATTTCATCACTTTCAATGCAGTCTTTACACTTTCTTCATTATTGTAAGGAATTCCTAACTGATAAAGCATATCTGCAAATCCCATCACTCCAAGTCCGATTTTTCTGTTTGCAATGCAATTTTTTTTGATCTCTTTAGCAGGATATTTGCTGATATCTATGCAGTTATCTAAGAACTCAATCGAATTACTGACAACTTTTCCGAGCCGTTCAAAATCTATATCTCTTGTTCCATCTTTAATGATGACAAAATTTGCAAGGTTTATTGATCCTAAGAAGGATGCTTCATTTTCCAATAATGGCTGTCCTGCGCATGAGTCTGTTGCCTCGATCTTTTTCTCAGGATGAGGATTGTCTTTATTTATTCTATCTAAGAAAAGCACTCCTGGATCTCCACGCTGCCATGCTTGAAAAGTTACAAGTTCAAAGATATCTTTTGCTTTTACTGTTTTTTCCACATTATTTGTTCTTGGATTTATCAGATCAAAATCCCAGTTGTTATTGACTGCATTCATGAATTTTCTTGTTATCCC
>CAZDUE010000125.1:0-4527 GCA_964508575.1 uncultured Methanosarcinales archaeon | reverse complement strand
AGTCCTTTGGATGAATTGGTCTGTTATAAGCATTAACACGAACTTCAAAACCTCTGCTTGTTAAATACTCCTGCGTATTGGGAGCATAATCACTTTTTCTGTATGATCTAAACAGTCCTGCTGAGTTTTTATCAAATCCTTCTAGTTTTCCAACTATTTCTTGAGCTCTTTCTATATTTCCATCAAGATACTCGAATAATGCTAAAGCAGCATTTGTGTATACATGAGGAATTCTTTCAACAGACGATTCATTGATAAGTCCATCTTTATAGACTCCACATATTTTCTTAGCAAGATTAGCTGCTCTTCTCGCATCATTTTTTCGTCCGTTTATATGCATGATTGAAGCAATTAATAATAAATCTCCCATTCCCATTATAAGCGGTGTTTTAGTTGCTATGCAAAACTCTGCAGAAAGAATTTCATTCAAATCAGAATTTAGCGATGTTTTAGTTGCTGTGGAAAACTCGACAGAAAACATTTCATTTAAAACAGCGTTTTCAAGCAGTTCAGAAATGTCAGAAATAGAACTACTCCTCAAGTAATTAAATATTTTTTTTACATGATCCTGTTCATTTTTGGATTTCCCATCTTCTAGCAAACCATATAACGCAGTTGATATGTAAAACATGGCTTTATCTTTTGAAGGTAATTTTCCTCTAAGATATTTGCTTTTAAGTAATTTTTCAGCTTCTTTGACAATGCTTTTATAATCTATATTCTGCATTAAGCAGTTAACTACCATCAAAATAACACTTTGTATTGATTCTTTTCTATTTACATCTAAAGCATCTGCTGAAAAATCTTGAACATCTTTCTCTGGATTAAAATATTTAACGAACCTGCCTATCTGCCTGGACACCTGTGAAAAAAGAACCAAAGTGCTTCCAACAACTCCTGAAGTTTTTTCAAGATCTTGAGATATCTCATGGAATGCATCAATATAATAAGATTGCAATATTCTTGTCAAGTCTAATGCCTTTCTCAAGTATCCTTCTCTTCCTGGATTTTTTTCTTGAGAAGATAAAATATGATAATCAACTGTTTTTATTCTGCTGATTTCATTCATAAAAGTTGAAGTGTTTTGAATACGATGTTCAGGATTCAATAAAGTCGATCTATCAATTAATGTTTGAATATTGACTGAAACATTGCTGACTAATTTTAGCTTATCAAATTCAACCAATCCTGTTTTTCTTAAATTTGCTTGTGGAGGAGATTTCCCCGTAATGATATACTGAAGAAGAGACCCTAAAGCATACAGATCATTAATTTTAGATGATCTTCCTTCATATTGTTCTGGAGCAGCAAATCCTGGAGTTCCAAGATTAGCATCAACCAACGGCTGATTTTTTAATTTAAGCATATTTGCTCTTATCATAACTTTTAGTATTTCGTTTTTGATTCTTTCATCAATATCAACCTGTATAGCACTTCCAAGATCTACAAATTTAACAACATATTCTCCTGATTTTTCTTGAGAAACTAAAACATTCCCCGGCTTCAAGTCTCCATATACAAACCCTGCATTGTGAATTACTTCCACTAATTTTGCAGATTTTTCAATAATATTCAAAGCATCTTGCTCCTGAAAAGGACCATTTAACTCAATCCAATGCTCTAAATTAGACATGTCAAAAAATTCCATTGCAATGTAAGCTTCATCAGCCAGTCTATCTGCAATTTCAGTGTGTCCATAAAGTTTAGGAAACCCTTCATGATTCAAATTTTCAAGAACAAAAATCTCACTATGAAATAGCTCAAGCATTAGTTTAGCATCATCTTTATCAAGTCCTCTAAAATTAAATTTTTTAATAACTGCATCTAGAGATTCTCCTCCTGGATCATAGACTCCTCTGAAAACTTGAGAGAATCCTCCTTGAGCAAGCATTTTTCCAGAGTCAAAAGTGAACTGCTTCATAAGATGATAGCAATTCCATCCACTTATAAACCTTTCTATTTTGTAATTACTTTAAAGGAGTTAAAAATACCTTTCCAATGCACTGGAAGGATTTATAAAGAAATTAGGGGTTTTTAGTAGTTTATTCAGCATTTAGACTGTTGAAACAACAACAATATTTAAAAAGGAAATGAAGTTCTTCTCAATTAAACAGAATAAATAACAATCAACAACGAATTAAAGGTGAAAAATGATGAATCCATTAAGAGAAGCAACTTCAAAATTTATAAAAGTAAGATGCCCAAAGTGCAAGAACGAGCAGATAACTTTCGGAAAATCAGCTTCAGAAGTAGGATGCTTAGTCTGTGGTAAAGTAATAATCGAGCCAACAGGCGGAAAATCCAAAGTTAAAGCAAGAATTCTAGAGGTTCTTGAGTAATCAAAGCAAAATGAGAAAAAGGCAAGAATTTCCTGAAGAAGGAGAAGTAGTAATCTGCACAGTAACTAAAATATTACCCCATGCAGTATTTGCAAAGCTAGAAGAATACGACAAATCAGGACTAATCCACATATCTGAGATAGCTCCTGGAAGAATCAGAAACATTCGGGATTATGTAAAAGAAGATAAAGTTGTTGTATGCAAAGTTCTTGGAATTGACATAAGTAAAGGACATATTGATCTTTCTTTAAGACGAGTTAATGATCTTCAAAAGAGGCAAAAAGTAAACCAAGTAAAACAAGAGCAGAAGGCAGAAAAAATAATAGAGTTTGTCGCAGGCAAATCCGGAATTAAGTACGAACAGCTATATGATGAAGTGATGAAAGTTCTCGGAGATAAATATGACAGTCTGCATTTCTGCTTTGAAGAAATCGTCGCGGGAAAAACACGGCTTGAAAAATTAGGGATGAATAAAAAAACCGCCGATGACCTTGAGATAGTAATAAAACAAAGAATCAAGCTTCCTGATGTTACAATCAAAGGAATACTCTCATTAACAAGCTACAAACCAAATGGAATTGAAATAATAAAAGAAGCATTGAAAATATTTGAATCAAAAAATGTCTTGTACTTGGGAGCAGGAAAATACATGATCTCAATAACTGCGGGAGATTACAAAACCGCTGAAAAAGAACTTGATTCTGACTTAAAAAAAATAGAAAAATTCATGGAAAAACATGAAGGAACAATGGAATTCAAAAGACAAGAAGAAAAGAAATGAGTTTATAGCTAGAAATAAGTAAATGAAATAACTAATATAACCATTCAAAATGAAACATATTCTTAAATGCCAGGTCTGCAATTCTTACACCATGCTGGAAAAACACTGCAATGAAAAAACACTCTCCAGCAAGCCAGGAAAATACTCGCCAGAGGATAAGTTCGGAAAGTACAGAAGAGTTGCGAAGAAAGAAATTCTGAAGGAAAAGGGGTTGTATTGATATTAGAACTTAGCCAAAATTTCTTTTAATTCATAAGATATTTTATATTTACTCAATAATGATTTAATTTTACTTATTTCTTCCTTCTGAACCATCACAACATTAACTCCTAATTTTTTTGCATTTATTTTCTTGATTAAGCCTTCTTTAACATATTCCTTTTTATTTTTCTTATTTTTATATCCATAAATTTCTCGCAGAAAGGACATTTTATTTTTTTGAGAGAGCTCAGATATTCTGTAACTTACAAGCACATAAGGTCTTATTTTAGTTTCAGATATTTTCAAGTCCCCATACAAAAATTTTCCATAAGCTGATATTTCATCTTTTAAATTTTCCCATCTATCACTGTTAATATCTCCCATGGTTACTTTTATTGGAAGATCTATCTTCCTTAAAAACCACGTTTTTTCGCAGCGTATTTCAAATTTATGTTGCTCTCTCTTTAGTAGCATACTTAAATCTTCAATGTTTTTTTCGTTTTTTATATCTATGAAAATATCTACATCACTATCCTTGTCAAAATTTCCTCTTGCAACACTTCCAAACAGAATGATGCTTCTAACAGAATCAAAGATTTTTTTATTTTCAATTATTTGTGAAACAAAATCATAAGCATAAGAAAAAAGCTCAGATTGAATCATTATTTATCACCTAAATCAGACTCAATCATTTCCTTTAGTTTGTAAACATTATTTATTGCTTCTTTTACTTTATCCTCCTTCTTCTCTTTTCCATAGCATAAAATATTTCTGAGTTCTTCTTGCTTAATCATCAAATCAATTATATCTTTTTTAATTTTAAATTCAAAATCAAAAAATCTCTCTGCTTGTTTCTTAGAAGAAAAATATCTATGATTAACCCTAAAACCAGAAGATACTAGATTCTTTTTGTGCAGATAAAGTTCTAAAATATTTGAAGCTGCTTCAGAAGCTGAAAAAGCTATTATTTTCTGTCTTTTAACTAGAAGTCCTGCGCGCATTTTTTCATTTATGTCTTCTAAAAACTCTTTGATATTACTTTCATGCTCTTCTATTGATGTCATATAATCATAATAGATTTTAGTATATTTAAACTTTTCTGTTACAAATAACATATTCTCTGTTACAAATAACATAAAATGATAATTTTACTGATAAATCTCTTTCTTTAACACTCCAATGTATGGAAGTTCTCTATAACGCTCA
>CAZDUE010000124.1:0-4590 GCA_964508575.1 uncultured Methanosarcinales archaeon | reverse complement strand
GGGGATCTCAAAGATGCATGGCAGAAGACTTTGAGATGGTGAAATTTGAGATGGTAAGATTTGCGAGGATAAGATAAATGATAAAATCATTGATGATAACCGGATATGGAATTAATTGCGAAAAGGAGATGGCGCTAGCTTATGAGCTTGCAGGAAATGATTTGAAGATTCCAGTTGAAACTAAAATAGTTCATCTTAAAGATATCCTTCTTGGGAAAATAAACATTCATGATTATCACATTATTAATTTTCCAGGCGGCTTTTCTTTTGGCGATGATTTAGGCGCAGGCAAAGGCCTTGCTCAAAGAATAAAACATGCAAGAATCAATGATAAAAAAAATATCATGGATGAGTTTCAAAGATTTATTGATGATAAAAAATATGTTTTAGGAATTTGCAACGGATTTCAAGTAATGCTTAAACTAGGATTAGTTCCTGCGTTTGATAATATATATAATAATCAGTCATTAAGTTTGTGGCTTAATGATTCAGGAAGATTTGAAGATAGATGGGTGCATCTTAAGGTTAACGAAAAAGCAAGCCCTCAGTTTTTACGAGGGATTGATACGATTTACCTTCCTGTGCGTCATGGAGAGGGCAAGATAATTTACGAAGATAGTGCCAAACAAAAAATTAAAAAGCATATTGCAGCACAGTATTCTGATGACAAAGGAAACATCACAATAGAGTATCCTTTGAATCCTAATGGAAGTTTCAATTCAATTGCAGCGCTTTCAGATTCTTCTGGAAGAGTTCTCGGAATGATGCCTCATCCTGAAGCGCATATTTATTTTTATCATAATCCTCAGTGGACTAGGATGAGAAAGAACAATCAAGCGCCTTATGGCGAGGGATTAAAGATTTTCAAGAATGTTGTTGAAGACGCTCATAAGGAGGGATTTAAATGAAGTCATCAAAAAAGATATCAAAAATATCAAAAGTTCCATTGAAGGTCTTGATTGTTTTTGGCAGTAAATCAGATGACAAAATATTTAATGGAATAGTTGAAAGGATTCCTGATTACATCGAGTTTGACCTTCATGTTTGTTCTGCTCACAGAACTCCTGAGATGCTTTATGGAATACTAGAAAATAACTATGATGTCATAATAGCAGGTGCTGGACTTGCTGCTCATCTTCCTGGAGTTTGCGCGTCTAAAACAGTTGCACCAATAATAGGTGTTCCTGTTAACAATAATTTTTTAGGTCTTGATTCGCTTCTTTCAATTATCCAAATGCCTCCTGGAATTCCTGTGCTTTCCACAGGGATTGATAATTCCAATGCAGCTGCAGAGGCCGTTAAATTGTTATCAAAAAAATATGATTCTGTGCAATTGGTCAATTGTGATGATAAATTATATAAAAAGGCATTTCCATTAATTGAGAAGTTCGAAATTAATGAAGTTAAAAATAGTGATGACGGTTCTAATCATACTTTTGATAATATTTCTGATAATGCTTTGATTATAAGATTTGTCAAGCTTTCAGAAAAATATCAACATGATGATTCAAGATATGGTGATTCAAAAATAAGCATTTTTTGTCCAACTTCTGAAGATGTTAACATCTCACCAGAAACTTTATTAAATATTACAAAAAAAGGATTATGGGTGGGATTGAACAGAGCAGATAATGCAGTTATTGCAGCTGCTGAAATAATTGCAATAAATGATGATGAGATGAAAGATAAGTTAATCTCTTATCGTGAAGAAATGGTTTTGAAAGTAATGAAAGATAATGAGGATATTAACAATGCAAGCCACAGATAATTTGAATAAGAGCAATTTAGATAAAATTAGATCAGATGATAAAAGTATTCTTAGCAATATAAAATCCAGGTTGAACAACACTCTTGAAAAAACTTGTTTTGATTTTCTTGGCGAGAAATACGAAGGCAAGGTCCGCGATAATTATACGCGAGGCGATGAACGTATAATAATAACAACTGATAGAGTTAGTGCTTTTGACGTTGTTCTAGGAACTATTCCGCTAAAGGGCCAGGTGCTTAATCAGCTTGCAAGTTTCTGGTTTAGCAAGACTAAAGATATTGTTCGTAATCATATTATTTCAATGCCTGATCCTAATGTTCTTGTTGTTAAGGAAGTAAAAACTTTTCCTGTTGAAGTAGTAGTGCGAGGATATTTGACAGGAAGTGCTTTGCGAGATTATTTAAAGGGAGAAAGGATGATTTCAGGAGTAAACATTCCAGAAGGTATGAAAAAAGATCAAAAATTTAACAATCCTATAATAACTCCAAGCACAAAGGCACAAATGGGCGTGCATGATGAGCCGATATCTCGTGATGAAATAATTAATCAAGGATTAGTTCCAGAAGAAATGTGGGTTGATATTGAAAAGAAAGCTTTGCAATTATTTGCGAGAGGTTCTGAAATTGCAAAAAAACAAGGATTGATTCTTGTTGATACAAAGTATGAGTTCGGCTATGATGACCAGGGAATAATGCTGATTGACGAGATTCATACTCAGGATTCATCAAGATACTGGGTTTCAGAATCTTACAATGGTTTATTTGAGATTGGAAAAGATCAAAAGATGTTGGATAAAGAGCATCTGCGCCAATGGTTGATATCAAAAGGATTTTCAGGAAAAGGAGTTCCTCCAAAGCTTACTGATGAGATAAAGATTGAAGCTGCTCTCAAATACATAGAATCCTTTGAAAGAATAACTGGAGAGCGGTTTAAATTTTACAATGGCAATGTTAATGAAAGAATTGAGAGGAATTTAAAACAAAATGGTTATATCTAAAAAATCTAAACTAATGGAATCGGTTCAATCAAAGCATCATAGCAAGTCAATCTCTCCTCTTGATGGCAGATATTATGAAAAAATAAAAAGCTTGTCTGAGTTTTTCTCTGAATATGGATTGATGAAGTATCGTTTTATTGCTGAGATTTCTTATGCTCTTGCTCTTGATAAGCAGGGAGTGTTCAAACTTTCTGACAAGGAAAAAGAATCATTAAAGAATATTAAGTTTGACCATTCTGCTTTTGATAAGATAAAAGAGATTGAAAAAAGAACAAATCACGACGTAAAGTCAGTAGAGCTTTTCATAAAGGAAAATATAAGATTAAGCAATCCAGAAATAATTCATTTTTGCCTTACTTCAGAGGATGTAAATAGCATTGCTTATGCTCTTGCGGTTCGTGATTTTATTAAGATGGAATATATGCCTGCATTAAAAGATTTCTTGAAAGATTTGTGCAATATTGCAGAGCAGAATAAAAAGACAATTATGCTGGCGAGAACTCATGGACAGTTTTCGGTTCCCACAACTTTAGGAAAGGAGTTAATTGTTTTTGCTTCAAGGATCAGGAAGCAGTTAAAATATCTCGAGATAAGAGGTGCTGCCAAGATTAATGGAGCAATAGGAAATTATAATGCCCAATCAGTTTCTTATGACTCAAATTTTGATTGGATGAACTTTTCTAGAGAATTCTTAAGGTCTTTAGATCTGGAATGTAATCTGATAACAACTCAGATTGAGCCTCATGATTGGCTTTCCGAGTTATTTCATGCTGTTGTGAGAATAAACAATATACTTCTTGATTTTTCTCAAGATATCTGGAGATATGTCAGCGATGATTATTTTACTCAGAAAAGAATCAAAGATGAAGTTGGATCTTCAACAATGCCTCATAAGATTAACCCTATAGATTTTGAGAATGCAGAAGGCAACATTGGAATTGCAAATGCTTCTCTCATCCATCTTGCGTCGAAAATTCAAGTTTCCAGATTACAGAGAGATTTGAGCGATTCTACTGCTCTTAGAAATGCAGGAGTTTCTTTCGGACATTCTTTATTGGCTATTAAAAGCTTAATTAACGGAATGAAAAAATTAGAGCCAAATCGCAAGTTGATGTTAAAGCATGTTCTTGAGCATCCTGAAGTTCTTGCAGAGGCATATCAATGTATTCTCAGAAAGAATGGAGTTCAAGGCGCTTATGAAAAGTTGAAAGATTTAACTCGAGGGGAAAAGTTAACTCTAGATCAGATGCACAAATTTGCGAAATCCTTGAATGTTCCAGATAACGTGAAGAAACAGTTAATTTCTTTGAAAGTCGAAGATTATATTGGCAATGCTTCTGAGCTTGTTGAGATTGAGTTGAAAGAGATCAGGAGCTTGTTGAAGTAGAATTTGAAGTGGTGTTAGCTAATTGAGTTGCAACATACATCTCGATCAAAGGATTTGATGCTTCTGGACATTTGAAAGCCAGGATTATCGTTGATTTTCCTTCAGAAATTTTTTCACCATATTCTCGCTCAATACCAGAAGCTAAAAATAAATCAGCTACATAAACATTTAAATTTACAGTTCTATCTTCTCCCCATTCTCCAATCCTTGCTTTTTGTCCTCTTGATGCTGCAATTTCAACGATTTTTTCTGCAAGCTCTTTTGGAGATTCTTTAAAGCAAGCAACTACTGCAGTTTTTTCGCCTTTTCCAAAAATTTTAAGCTTAACATATGTTCCAAATCCTTCATTGAAGTCTTTAATTTTTTGCAGGTATTCGCCTTTTCCTAATGTAAATCCAAAATCTTGTTCTGACTTATAATTTGCAACGTAATCTTTTA
>CAZDUE010000123.1:0-4703 GCA_964508575.1 uncultured Methanosarcinales archaeon | reverse complement strand
CACAATTCCGAAACATTTTAAAATAAGCAACTAATAAATTATTTAATGGGCTTGTCAAGAAATAAATCTTCAGAGGCATTGGTGTTTTTTGCACTTCTGCTGATATTATTGGCTCCATTAGCTCTTGCACATGAACAAGGATTCACTTCAGGAATTGTTGAGCGTGGTCAAAAATTACAGGGAAAAGAACTTCCTGGATTTGCAGCAGCAATATTTGGAACTGAAAGGATAAATGTTTACATATCCTCAGATGACGGAGACTTAGAATTTGTCTCTTTAGTAACCGAAGATAAAAAAATAAAATCAGTACAAGAAGGACAATCAGAGGATGCAACACTTAACTTATATATAAGCGAAGAAACAATCAAGAAAATAGATGATTCTCAAGATGTTGTCGGAGCAGCTCAAAAAGCTCTCGAAAGCAAAGAAATAACTTACGAGGCAATTGGCTTTTTTAACAAAATAAAATTTGGATTCTTATCGTTCATTTTCAGTATATTCGGAGGGTCAGATTCCAAAATTATTCCACTTCCTAATGAAACAAAAATCATCGTTAATCAAACAATCACTCAAGCTTCTGCGTTTTCATTTACAGATCCTAATAATCCTACAGAAGAAGAATTATTAAAAATACTTGAGGGAAAAAAATGCAGAGAAGCAAGCGGTCCTCACTATACAAGTACAGGAAGTTTTGTTACAACAGATGTTGGAACTTTAAGTGTATCGAACGGAGACTGTTTAGATCTTTATAATAATCGAAAACTCCTGCTATTATGGTACTTTCCTAAAGATAATAAAGATAACAGTAACGAAGCATCAGACAGTGTTAAATTAGACGGGATTAAAGCTTACTTATTTGAAAATGGAAAACTTATTGACTCTTATTTATATAAAAAAATAGGAGAATTAGAAATAAGAAAATATTCTCAAATAAAGCCGGATATGGCTAAAACAGTTAAAACAAATATAAGCACAGCTATTCAATTCAAAATAGAATCAGCAAAGTTAGAAAGAAACGGAAAAGCTTTACTGAGAGTTTTAATTGGACCTGATGCAGTGATTGATTATTCTGGAAATTTAAAAACAACATGCAAACAAGTCACTGAAAAACTAAACAAGAAAAAAGGAGTCTTGTACTATACTGATCTCGAAGGCAAAGATCATGAATATGGATCATGCCCTCTTGAAAACTCGCTTAAATCTACAGCTTTTAGTTTTATTGATCCTGCCAATCCAAGTGAAGAAGAACTGCGAAACATTATTGATGGAAAAGAATGCAAAAATAATGATAATACTTTTGTGAATGGTGATTGTATTAATCTCAATGGAGGAAGAAAGTTATTATTAATATGGTACTTTCCTAAAACAAACAGTGAAATAAGTGAAATAAATAGTATGAGCACAGATATTACAGATACTGAGAGCATACTCCTTAATGGAATAAAAGGATTCATTCTAAGAGATGGAAAGCTTGTTGATACTTACTTGTATTCTCAAATAGGAAAATCAGAAAGAAGAACGCCTGAAACAATTAACAGTAAGGACGATAAAGACAGAGGATTTTCTGCTGCAAGAGACAACATTTTAGAGTTTACAATAAAAAGTGCAAATCTAACTAAAGAGGGCAAAGCAGTTGTTAAAGTGGAGATCCTGGATAATGCAGTTAAAGACCCTCTAGATCCAAGCCAGATCAAAACAACATGTAAATTGATACCTGATCCTAGTAATCCAAGCAAAACGATTGCAATGAAATTTTATACTGATCTTGAGGGTGTAGATCATCCAGAATTTCAATGCCAAGGAGGAGGACCAAGCCACCAATATGGAGATGACTCAAAAACTTTAGCATGTAAAGACGGCAATGTGGTTATAAAAGATGAATTTTACAGTCCAACCTGTGTTGTAAAAAAATTATGCAGCAGCTATAATTTTACTAATTGTGAACAAAGAAGTGTATGCGGAGTAAATGTAACACAAACAAAATACTCTGATGTACAATACACTTGCAAATATGGATGTACTAATGGCCTATGCAATACTCAAGGAGGGAGTGTTCAATTATTAACACCAAAAGATGATCAGCCTGCTCCAAATAGGTTCTGCGGGGGCACTGATGACAATAATGTACTTGAGAAAAATAATGATGGATCAATACGGTACATTAAAGGATGCTCATGGAATTGGAACTACAATGCAGGACAAATGTGCGGATGGGATCCTAACTCAAAAGAATACAGTGGATATTCACATGATGACAACAAAAAACCTTTTGTCAGAGACTATCAGCTATACACATTGGCTGCCTTATACGACGGGAAATGCGTAAATGGTGCCTGTGTTTATTCAAAAACTCCCTTAAAGGTCGAGCTCGCAGAAAATCCTAAATCGTGCACTCCTGAAAAGCAGAACTATTGCTCGCGAACAAGCAATTCATGCGTTTCTAGGGATGAAGGAATTGCCAAAGGAGATGATGTTCCTGTGTTGACCTGCTACTTCGCACAAAAAGTTGATCTATTCTCATCAAAAGCACCTGAACAAGCATGCAACCAGCCAAGTCAATCTAATGGAGTGAGAACAATAACTCTGCCCTCAGATGCCACAGAGATCAGAGCATTTGTCGCAGAAATGAACAAAGCCGGAGGATGCCCAAAATTACTGATAAATAAGAATCTTGTATACGATCCTGGACAATGCAGTTCGTGTAAGGAAATTGGCTGTGACAAGCCAGGGCTTGTTGAATGCAAAGAAGTTAAATCCTTTGATTTAGGAATAAAATCAATAAGCCCAAGCTTGAAATCAGGATCCAATGAATTTTATGGATCAGCATTAGGTGTAGGAAGATACAGCAGTTATATGTCCATATTAGTTGTAGGAAAATACAAAGCAAAAAAATGCGATGAATCCTTAATGGACAAACAACTGAACAATCTCTACTTATCGAACTATTTGAGAATGGTTGGCGATTCCAACTAGCAAAGCTTTAAAAACAAATTATTTTTCTTCTTTTCTAAAGTAAGCTCGGTTAGTGTAGTCCGGCCAATCATACAGCCCTCTCAAACTTTCTGATTGAGAGAAGATCAGGAAAAAGTGAAAGGCTGTGACCCGGGTTCAAAAGCAATTTTGGAAAAGCCAGATGCATGAAAGTCCCGGACCGAGCATTTTTTTTCCATAAGCTTTAAATAAAAACTATTTAACAATTAATCAAGGTGGTAATATGAGAACTGCAAATCCTGCATTGAATAAGAACACTTTTGAATTTTTCAAGAATGATGCCAAATATAAGAATAAAAATTTCAAAAAAATGACCATAGAAGGAACTGTGAACAACAGTTTTATACTTTTATTTATTTTATTAATAACTTCTGCATTGACATGGTTCTATTTTTTACAAGGGGGCTTTACAGGGGTAGTAATATTGATGTGGGTTGGATTAATAGCAGGACTAATGCTTGCGATAATAACGGTATTTAAGAAAGAATGGGCTCCAATAACTGCTCCGTTATATGCAGGATTTGAAGGACTTGCAATAGGAGGAATCTCAGCATTTTTTGAGTCAATGTATCCAGGGATTGTGCTTCAAGCAATTGCATTAACTTTTGGAACAATGTTTGCAATGTTATTTGTTTACAAAATGAAATGGATAAAAGTAACAGAGAATTTTAAACTCGGATTATTTGCAGCAACAATGTCAATAATGCTAATATACTTAGCAACGTGGATTCTTTCATTCTTCTCGATAAAAATACCTTACATCCATGAATCAGGATGGATTGGAATAATTTTCAGCTTAATTGTTGTAGTGATAGCAGCTCTTAATCTCGTTTTAGATTTTGACTTTATCGAGAAAGGATCAGAACAAGGAGCTCCAAAATTCATGGAATGGTACGGAGCATTTGGATTGATTGTTACACTAGTCTGGCTTTATCTTGAGCTTTTAAGACTTCTCGCAAAAATAAGAGGAAGAGATTGATTTTTTTTAATTTTTTCATCCCTTTTTTAAATCATAAGAGATTTCCACCACATCATTTAATCCACAATGAGGATGAGTTCTTAGATCATAATTGAAATCATTTCCTGCAAAATCTATTTCAAAATCAGTCAAGCTTTTCCCAGTTCTTGTAATCTTCAAGTCAGCACTTCCACCTCTTTCAGAGAAATAGTCTGCGGTTAAGTGTAAATATCCTCTTCCATCCATTCCAAAAGATACTGCCCAAGGTACAACCCATCCTGTTTCTCCAACAAGCATATCTTTAAGTTGATTGACTTTAATTTCTAATTGCTCACTCATGATTTTTGGAAATAATAAGATTATTTAAACTTGTTGATAACGGTAAATTTAAATCCTGTCCATTAGTTCACTTAAATTATGCCGCGATCGCATAATCCGGTAATGCGACGAGCTCGAATGCACAGCTTTGCTGAGCGACCAAAAAGTCTTGCTTTTTGAGAACCTCGTTTTCCGAAAGGATTTCTCGGTTCAAAAGCCAGCTCCTGATTGGCGTGCCAATTTCGGATTGGCGCCCGAAGTGCTACACTCACTTCGTTCGATAGCACAAAATCAATCATGATGGCTTGAAAGTCCGAGTCGCGGCGTTTTTTTTTATCTTTTAATTATTGTTCTCAATCAGCTTAGTATTTGTCATTACATCTATTGCAACATTCTTTCCATTTTCAGTGAGAAATAGATACTCTCCTTTTTTAAT
>CAZDUE010000122.1:0-4738 GCA_964508575.1 uncultured Methanosarcinales archaeon | reverse complement strand
CATTTGACCTTAACAAAGATGAAAATTTTGCAAAAGAACTTAATTTTAAATATGTTAACATGGATGAACTCTTAAAGAATTCAGATATAATTACATTGCATTGCCCTCTAAACAAGCACACTAGTCATCTTATAAGCATGAAACAGATAAAGATGATGAAGAAAGGAGTTTATCTTATTAACACGTCAAGAGGCGAAATTGTTGATACTAAAGCTCTCATTTATGGTTTGCAGAAGAAAATAGTAGCAGGAGCAGGGCTTGATGTTTTGGAAGAAGAGTGCCACATTGTTGAAGATAAAGAAGTTTTAAGTCCGCATTTTCCAAAAATTTGCAACACTCAAGTTCTTCTTGAAAATCACATTTTATTAAAGCAAGAAAATGTTTTAATAACACCTCATAATGCATTTAACAGCTGGGAAGCATTGAGAAGAATTTTAGATACTTCTATCGAGAATATTGAAGCTTTTAGAAAAGGAAAGCCGATCAATACAGTGAAACTTGAGAAGAATTGATTTGTTTATTCTAAGTCAAAGTTAAGAGGTACATCAGGAAGATCATTTGCGAATCCATCGCTTCTATACCATTGATGTAGAGTTTGATGTAAAACAAACTCATATTCTTGATGAGAACCATCAGAGTAACTTATTCTTAATTTGCAATAAGGTGTTTCAGCACTTCCTATTATACCTTGGCTGATTTCGAAATGAGAATATTCAGGATTTGAAATTTCTGCATGAATTATTCCAATTATTGAATCTAATAGGTTTCCAATTTTTTCACTCAGTAAGTCTCTCTGCTCTTTGCTCATTGCCTTGAACTCAGGACCAACCAAATTCGCTATGTCTGTCATTTTATTCTGAGAATCAACACAGAATTATTAAACATTTCCATTAAAAATTTCACAGATGGTAAGAGAGATGCATTTTCCAATCTCCATTGTTTAAAATTGAATAATACTGTCTTTTTTCTATTCTGAATAGTTGATTTCTAGACAGGTAAAATTCCATAGTTAACCTAAAACAAGGTTTTCTCTCTCCCTCTATCTCTAAAAAACCTAATTGGATTGCTAAACCTCCTGAATAATTCGGATTATGTTCCTCTTGATGTATTACTTTGAGCAGCAGATCAATCCCTTCTTTAAGTTTTTCAGGATTTAATTCTTTAGGTTGTTTGTGAGGTTCTCTTAGATGATTATGCATGATTTACTGAGAAAAATCAGTCCAATAAAAATCTTTCCAATATGGAACTACTTAACAGTAATTATGTTGTTTGTTGAGCTGTTCTTACTACAATAACATTAGTTCTATGAACCTTTCTTTTATGGTGTTTCTGAGTCTGCTTTAGCTGAAGCTCAAAATTCCATGAATGTGTAATTATTTTATGATGATCAAGAGAAAACTTCCTGAGAAAATCAACAGATGTTGCAAGATGGAATGAATGAACAAGATCAGCAATGCTAAACGCTTTATTTAAAAAAGTCTTGTCAGCATGTTTTTCTCGAGTCCCAAAAGGAGGATTCATTAGCACAGTATCAACTTTTTTATTAAACTCAGAAACATCAGAATGAATGATCTGATAATTTGAACAGTTTAGCAAATCCAAATTTTCCTTAAGAACTTTAATTGCTTTTTCATCTCTCTCAACAAAATAAACTTTTTTAGCTCCTAAAAGAATCGCGCCAATTCCGAGAATTCCAGTACCTGCTCCAAGATCTGCTACAATCTTATTTTCAATATCTCCAAGCATGTAAGCATTCCATAACATTGAAGCAGCATTTTCAGAATCTGTTGGATACTGCTCGCTCCACTCGTCAGCTTTTTCAAATACTTTTAGCTTTGACAATTGAATTGCAAGTTGAGCCCTGGATAACATGATGTTATAAAAATATGAATAATATATAAATCATCCTAGCATTAAGTGATGAACGAAAGTTGCGAGTTGACTTAGTTCTTTCATATGCTCTTTTTGTTTAGGAGCAGAACACCATTTTTCTATGAGTCCTTTATTATATTGAGACATGTATTCAGGATTTTGTTTCTCAATCGCTTTTATCTTTTCATCAACATCTTCTTCTTTACCATACTCTTTTGCAAAATTCTTTGCTGCTTTGAAATCATAATCTTCCAAAAATGCTGTAAGCTGTAAATCATATATTTGCTTTGCTTTTTCAACATCTCCTTTTTCATTTGCAAAATACATAAGTGCCAGAAAATTTTTTTCAGATTCAAAAAAATCTAATGCTGCTTGGTAAAGTTTTTCAGCATCAGGATGATTCATCCTCTTTGCCAGATGATAAGCTGAAATGTAGCCATTATGTCTTAGATTAAGATCGATTGCTCCTTGAACATCACCCTCTTCTAAATAAAGCGTTTCAGCACTACTCAAATCTCCAACTGGTGCAGCAAATTCAAAATATTTCTTAGCGCTTTCACGATCGCCCATAGCTAATGCAACATATGCAGCTCCTCTGAAATGAACACAGTTAAACTCACCCATCTTTGCATAGAGTTCCATCTCTTTTTGCTTGTCTCCTAAAAAATTTGCAATTCGAGATGCAAATGTTAAAAGATCATAAGCTTTAGAATAAGCATAAGATTCTTGAGCCATTTTTTCATAAGTTGCAATAGCCATCGTTCCATCTGATTGTTCTGACTTGACTAAAGATGAAACCACTCCGCCAAATTGATCTAAACTAATTATTGTTTCTAAATCAATTGTTACTTCTGTCATTTTTTATCCCTCGAGTTCTTATCCTTTGATTTTTATTTTTGTTTATCTTCGTTGTCAGATAATTTTTTCAATTGTTATCATCCAGTGATGTAACTTTACGTTTTTATAACCTGCCACCCCCTTAAGGGACAACATTTAATAACATTTATATAGAATGAAATATTTATTGCAACAAATGCGAATAAACACAGAGCCACTTGAGAAAATAGGACTTACTAAAGGAGAGAGCAAAGTCTATCTCGCTCTATTAAAAAAAGGAATGATTTCTGCAGGACCGTTAACAAAAGAATCTAAAATATCAAGATCTAAAGTTTATGAAATTACTGACCGGCTTGTAGAAAAGGGACTCGCAAGTTTTATCTCAGAAAATGGAATAAAAAAATTCAAAGCAATCGATCCTAAATTAATTCCAGATTATTTGGAAAAACAAAAAGACTTAATTGAACTGCAAAAAGTTGATTTTAATAAGATACTTCCAACTTTAATGATGCAGATAAAATATAATGAAAAAGAACAGTCAGTCGAAGTTTTTGAAGGATGGAAAGGAATGAAGAATATTTTTAACAATTTAATTAAAGATGCAAAAAAAGGAGATAAATGGTATGCTTTTGGAATGCCTAAAACAATGTCAAAAGAAAGATTGATCTTCTTCAGCAAATGGCGAAAGCAAACTGATAAAATTGGCATTCATCAGTATCTAATAGCAAATGAAGAAATCAGAAATTCAGAAGAACTTGCGCCAAAATCAAGATACAGTAATATCCGCTATCTGAACCAAGAGACCCCAACAACAGTAGATATTTTCAAAAAATTCACAATCCTGATAATCTGGTCTGAAAAACCAATTTTGATACTTGTTAAAAGCCAGCAAGTTTCAGAATCATTCATGAAATTCTTTGACAACATATGGAAACAGGCGCGAGAATGATTTTTTTGATAACTTCTAAAACTACACTTCACCGTCTCAAACACTAAATCAAAACCTTTATATACCCCCTCCAATTCTCTTTAAATTCTTATCATCTCCAGATTAGAGAAGATTTACATAAGCTTCTTTATATAAATCAATACAGGGTGGATGCTCAATTGTATTTTTGAGTATGACGTAGGAATGCTTTAGTATGTACTTGTGATAACATGAAAATGTTAAGACAGACATGCAAAGTGTACAAATAACTTGTCAATTCTTTTAAGTAAGGTAGTGCGATAGCGTACAATAAAATCCAGGATCACAGAGATGTTAATCTTAAAGATTAAATAATTCTGAAATTGAGTTCCCGTTGATCCTGCGGGAGACTGCTGCTATCGGGATTCGAGTAAGCCATGCAAGTCATCCAGTAATGGAGGCGGAAGGCTAAATAACACGTCGATAATCTGCCCTTAGGTCTAGCATAATCTTGGGAAACTGAGGATAAAACTGGATAGTAAAAGAGATCTGGAATGACTCTTTTGCGAAAGGTAACGCCTAAGGATGAGTCGGCGGCCGATTAGGCTGTTGGCGGTGTAACGGACCACCAAACCTAAGATCGGTAGGGGCCTCGAGAGAGGGAGCCCCTAGAAGGGCACTGAGACACTGGCCCTAGCCCCACGGGGTGCAGCAGGCGCGAGAACTTTCCAATGCGCGAAAGCGTGAGAAGGGAATCCCGAGTGCTTATGCAATAGCATAGGCTTTTGTTAAGATTAAAACCCTTGACGAATAAGTGGTGGGTAAGACTGGTGCCAGCCGCCGCGGTAACACCAGCGCCACGAGTGGGAGTTGATTTTATTGGGCCTAAAGCGTCCGTAGCCGGTCAAGTAAATCTGTTGTGAAATCGTTGGGCTTAACTTAACGGCATGCAATAGAGACTGCTTGGCTAGGGACCGGGAGGAGTCAGAGGTATTCTGGGGGGAGCGGTAAAATGCTGTAATCCCCAGAGGACCACCTGTGGCGAAGGCGTCTGACTAGAACGGCTCCGACGGTGAGGGACGAAAGCTAGGGGAGCGATCCGGATTAGATACCCGAGTAGTC
>CAZDUE010000121.1:1644-4754 GCA_964508575.1 uncultured Methanosarcinales archaeon | reverse complement strand
TCTGAAGAACATATCAAAAACATTCATAAATGGTATGAAGATTTTAAGGAAATTCCAGGTAGAATAAAGATTGCGGAGATTGATGAAATAAGAAATAATAAATTTGTTATAAATGTTGCTTTGTATGTGTTACCAGAACTTGCCAAAGAAAATCAAAAGGAGAATAAGCTTTTGAAAGATGTGGTTTTAGAATGGAGAAACAGTTCAGAAAATGTTTCTAAATCCTTTGAAGATTTAAAAATCGTTCTTAAGGAGGTAATAAAATGAATACTCCTCAAGGATGGAAAAAGGTAAAATTTTCTCAATTAGCTAAAGAAAAATCTAATCGTGTTGATAAGCCAAATGAATCAGATTATGAGCGATATGTTGGGTTGGATCATATGGATTCAGGAAATCTTATTGTAAAAAGATGGGGAAGCACAAAAGATGTTACTTCTGCAATGAAATTATTCAATGAAAATGATATCCTATTTGCAAGAAGAAATACACATCTCAGAAGAACTTCTGTAGCACGATTTGATGGTGTATGTTCAGGTGATATTATTGTAATAGAACCAATTCTAAATGAAATTGTTGAAGACTTTTTACCACTATTTATGCAATTTGAACCCTTTGAAAATAGAGTAATTTCACTATCAGCCGGAGCGTTTTCCAAGAGAATAAAATGGAAACAACTTGCAGAAGAAGAAATTATGATACCACCTAAGAAAGAACAACAAAAGATAGTGGATTTAATTTGGAGCATAGAAGACAACATCGAAAAAACTGAAAAACTTATTTCCATAAATGAAAAACTCAAGAAAGGATTATTGAATGAATTATTGACAAAAGGTATTGGTCATAAAAAATTCAAAAAAACTGAATTGGGAGAAATACCCATAGAATGGGATATAAAAAAACTTGAAGAACTTACAGAAAC
Organism: uncultured Methanosarcinales archaeon; assembly: GCA_964508575.1. Lineage (GTDB taxonomy): Archaea > Nanobdellota > Nanobdellia > Woesearchaeales > CAZDUE01 > CAZDUE01. The sequence continues at coordinate 3,835 of CAZDUE010000121.1, read as the reverse complement.
AGTAACTAAAGGAACAACTCCCACAACATACGGCAAAAAATTTGTTAATTCTGGTATAAACTTCGTAAAAGTTGAAAGCATTGATGATTCTGGTAATTTCATTCCTAGTATGTTTGATCATATTGATGAGGATACTCAGAATTATTTAAAGCGGTCAATCCTTAAAGAAAATGATATATTATTCTCAATAGCTGGTGCTATTGGTAGAACTGCAATTGTGACAAAAGACATACTTCCTGCTAATACTAATCAAGCCATAGCTATTGTTAGACTATTAAACGATAAAAAAATAATTTTTAAATATTTGAGATATTTCCTGAGTTCAAATTTAGTTGAAGCGTACTCTCAAAAAGTCCAAGTAAAAACTGCTCAGGCAAACATTAGTTTAGGGATATTATCAAAACTTTCTGTGACAATCCCAAGTATCACTGAACAGAAAAAAATAGTTGATCTTGTTGAACAACTTGACTCCATGATATTGGTGTTAAATTATCAACGTTTAAGTTTAAATAGTTTAAAAAAGAAATTTACGGATGAGCTTATAATTGGAAAGTTGAGGTACAATAAAATGACATTCAACGAACAAAACACAGTGGAAAATTATGTAAGAGACTTACTAACAAAAATGGGTTGGAAGTATGTTCCTAAAGAGCAATTGCCAAGGCAAGATGCTGATGTCTTAGTTGAGGAGCATTTAAAACAGGCATTGATCAAATTGAATCCTGAAATAAAAGAAAAGCCTGAAAGAGCAGAAGAAGTACTTTACAAATTGAGGGCAATTTTAATCTCTGTTAGAGGAACAGGGATTGTAAAAACCAATGAAGAATTCACAAAATGGCTAAGAAATGAGAAAACAATGCCTTTTGGAGAGAATAGTGAACATACAACAGTTAGATTAATAGATTTTGACAATATTGGTAACAATAATTTTGTGGTAACAACTCAGTATTCATTTACATCAGGTCAAACAAGAAGACCAGATTTAGTTTTATTAATTAACGGAATACCATTGGTCGTAGGAGAAGCTAAAACACCTGTGAGACCTGCAGTATCGTGGGTTGATGGAGCATTACAATTAGAAGAATATCAAAATTCTATTCCTGCTTTATTTGTTCCAAACATGTTTTGTTTTGCAACAGAAGGCAAAACCTATAGAGTAGGCTCAATAAAATTGCCATTGCAAAACTGGCAGCCATGGAAAAAAACAGATGATACTGCTTTTGAAGATTTAGAAGAATTAAGAAATTCTGTTAGCAGAATGCTAAGTAAAGAAGTTATCATAGATATTCTACAAAATTTCACACTATACAGCACAACTCAAGGCGGGCAAAAAATTAAGATAATGGTTAGATACCAGCAATATGAGGGAGCGAAACAAATTGTCAAAAGAGTCATTGATGGGAAAATTAGAAAGGGTTTGATTTGGCACTTTCAAGGTTCAGGAAAATCATTTTTGATGGTTTATGCAGCGATGCAGTTAAGACAAGAAGAAAAACTCAAAAGCCCGACTGTCATTGTAGTGGTTGATAGAGTTGATTTAAACTCTCAAATTAGTGCTACATTTAATGCATCAAATGTGCCAAATACTGTGATTGCTGATTCTAGAGAAGATTTACAAAAATTCTTAAAACAAGATACTAGAAAAATAATAATCACAACCATACATAAATTTGCAGAAGCTGAGGGAGTATTAAATGAAAGAAGCAATATTATTGTATTGGTTGATGAAGCTCATAGAACACAAGAAGGAGATTTAGGCAAAAAAATGCGTGAAGCATTGCCAAATGCTTTCTTATTTGGCCTGACAGGAACTCCAATAAACAAGCGCGATAGAAATACTTTCTGGGCGTTTGGAGCAACTGAAGATAAAAATGGATATATGAGCCGTTATTCTTTTGAACAGTCATTAAGGGATAAGGCAACTCTTCCTATTTACTTTGAACCAAGATTAGTAGAATTAAGAATAAATCAGGAGCAGATTGACAAAGAATTTGATTTGCTAGTAAAAGAAGAACAATTAGATTACGGAGAAAAAACCGAACTTTCAAAAGAAGCTGCTAAATTTGGCATTATTGTTAAAACCAAAGACAGGATACAAAAAATTTGTGCTGATATTGCAAAACATTTCAAAGAAGATATTGAACCGAATAATTTTAAGGGACAAGTGGTTGTTTTTGATAGGGAGTCTTGT
>CAZDUE010000121.1:0-1634 GCA_964508575.1 uncultured Methanosarcinales archaeon | reverse complement strand
TGTCATTTATACAAACAAGAGATTGATAAACATCTGCGACCAGAAGAAACAGCAGTTGTGATGACTGTAAAAGAAAAAGGAGAAGAAGAATGGAGGAGACTATACGGTTTATCTGATGATGACCAAGAAAAATTGTTAGACAGATTTAGAGACCCAAAAGACACTCTAAAACTGCTAATAGTTACATCTAAACTGCTTACTGGCTTTGATGCTCCAATTAATCAGGTCATGTATCTTGATAAGCCTATGAAAGACCACACACTATTACAAGCTATTTGTAGAGTTAATAGGCCTTATCCGAATAAAGACCATGGGCTTATAGTTGATTATCTTGGTATCTTTGATAATGTTGGTAGAGCTCTTGACTTTGATATGGCTGAAATGAGAAATGTAATCTCTAATATTGCTAAACTAAGAGAAGAACTGCCCAAAGCAATGGAAAAATGCTTATCTCATTTCAAAGAAATTGACAGGAGCATTGAAGGTTATGAAGGATTACTTGCAGCCCAAGATTGTTTGCCTTCAAATGAAAAAAGAGATGAATTTGCAGGAGATTATTCATATTTAACGAAACATTGGGAAGCGGTATCTCCCGACCCTATACTGAAGAGATTTACTAAAGACTATAAGTGGCTTACTCAGGTGTATCAATCTATTCAACCGCCAAGCGGTAATGGGAAATTGATATGGCATGCTTTGGGAGCGAAAACCCTTGAATTAATTCACAGAAATATTGAAGTTCAAACAATTAGAGATGATTTGGATGTGTTAGTAATGGACGCTAATATTTTAGAAAAAATGTCAGAAAGCGAAGCTAAAACAAAAGCGAAAGAATTAGAAATGAAGATTGTTTGGCGGTTGCATAAGCATGCAGATGGTCCAAAGTTTAGAGAGCTAGGAAAAAGATTAGAAGAGTTAAGAGAAAAACATTATAGAAATGCGATTAGCAGTATTGAGTTCCTTAAAGGACTATTAGAAATTGCCAAAGAAACGGTTAAATTAGAGAGAGAAACAGAAGCAGAACCTGTTGATGGTACAAAAGAAGCACTTACACAGATTTTTTTAGAATGTAAAGTTGACAAAACGCCAGTTATCGTTGAACAAATAGTTAAAGACATTGACGAACATGTTAAAGTTACACGATTTGATGGATGGCAATGGACTAAAACTGGAGAACGAGAAATTCAACAATCATTAAGAAGAACTTTGCTAAAATATAGATTACACAAAGAGCAAGATTTGTTTGATAAGGCTTATGAATATCTAAGGGAGCATTACTAACATGCCATACAAATTTAGCCCATCAAGTTTGTCATTGCTGAAAGAATGCCACAGATGCTTCTGGCTGCATTTCAATAAGGGGATAAAAAGGCCCGACTCTATTTTTCCTTCATTGCCTGCCGGAATGGACAGAATACTAAAAACCCATTTTGATTCTTTTAGGGACAAGGGATTGTTGCCGCCTGAACTTGAACAATTAAATGGACATGTTAAGCTATTTGAAGATGTTGAGTTATTAAAAGTTTGGAGAAATAACCTCAAAGGCATCCAATGGATTGATGAGAATGGCAATATTTTCAGGGGAGCTGTTGACAACATATTGCAAAAGGACGAAAAATTAATAGTATTGGACT
>CAZDUE010000120.1:0-4824 GCA_964508575.1 uncultured Methanosarcinales archaeon | reverse complement strand
CATTTTTATTATTTATCTTGTAAATTGTTTTGGCACTTATTCCTATAGGCAGGTTAAAGCTTGATTCTGGTTTTGATATATTAAAAGTAATATCGCTATTATCTTTACGCATTAAAATTTCAGATACTTGGTAAAACTGTTTTATTTTCGATGATCTTTGATTCGAAAACTCTTTTCTTCTCAATACAGGCTTGCCATTTGAAAGAACTACTTTTATCGGCATTGTTAATATGACTCTTATTCCAGCATCTGATATTAAGACATCTGAAGATATGTTTGAATATGAAAAATCATATCCGAAATCTTCTTTTAATTGAGAGAGATTTAGACATTCTTTCATATTCTTATTTATGTATCCCTCGAGCTGCTCTTGCACTGAGTAAGGATTGTTAATGCTTTTTCCTGATGAGCATTCACCCATGATCGATGCATTCTTGCACAAGCTTGGTCGTAAAGTTCTTGTTTTTCCAAATATGTAAACTCGGTCATTTTTGTTATAACAGCAATAATTTTCTCTTGAATTGCAGGTTTTTGCTTGATTAGTATAGCATGGATACTTTGGAAGTTCTGCGATTTGTCTCGGAGGATTTAATATTTGGTAAGTTATTCTTGTTCCATTGTAAAGCTCATTTTCTATATCAGAATTCAAGATCGAACCTTTCTGCTCTTTGAAGATAAAGCCGCCTTGCTCTTCTATTGTTGATAGTCCAGTTTCTGATACAACTGCAAGGCAAGAATCAAAATATTTCTGTACTGAAGTTGTCGCAAGTATATCGTCAACAATTTTTTCAGGGCTTTGGCTGGAGTAAGATAAATTGCTCAGATAATACAGCAAGCTGAATACACTGATTATTATTATTCCTATAATTACGAAAACTGTTACTTGTGCTTTACATTTGGATCTAAAAGATTTCATAATGAATCAAATTATTTATTTTGCAATTCTTTTTTTATTTTTTCATATGCCTTGTAAAAACACTCTTTTGCAAGTGATATTATATCCTGCACTTCAAAGATATTTGGATTATAACCATAATAATTGACATTATGCCTTAAAATTCTTAAGTTTTCAACCAAAACTATTGGTCTTGTTGATTCTATTTTTATTTTACATAACTCTTTAATTGGCAGCAAATGATCTTCTGAAGAAATTCCCTTACTGACAAGCAATGCATCTCCAAGCATCCTAAAACATTCATATATATTCCTAGTTATTGTAACTGCAGATTTCTCATTAACTTCTAAGGTTAAAGTAAACTCCATTGTTTTCTTAGATGATTCAATTATGCTAATTGCCTTTTTTGTGTCTGGTTTTTTGTATCTCATGTTTTTACCTCTAAGAATCCGTGCAATACTATTCCATTGGCAATATTTGCAAATAAGTTATTATCAATCTTTTTCCTTGAGAATTTAACAATATTAACTGCTATATTCTGCCGGTATCCTAATCTCTGTATCACCCCTAAATTTATTATTTTCATTTCTTCACCATCAAGAGTTTCAACAGCTATATCCAAATCAGAACTTTCAATATCATCTCCTTTTCTATAACTTCCAAACAATACTATACATCTGACCCCTTGAATGTCTTTTAATATTTTTTCAATAATTCCTGATTCATACACTAATTCTAAATTATAAGGTATTTTTCTCTCAGTGTTAAATTCGTGTTGTTGATTGCATGATATTCTCCAGACCTTGCCTAGTTTTTGAATTTTTAAAAAGTTCTCTTTTGCCATTCTTGAAATTACTTTATTTGCAGTAGTTTTTGAAATCTTTGCTAATTTAACTATATCATTCAAACTTATTTCTCTTTGAGGAAAAGCAAAAAACCAATACATTATTTTTCTATAAGCTTCGTTTATTTCCAGATCTGTTTTTTTAAAAATTAGCTGTTTCATATAATTGGTTTCATATGAAACTATATAAACTTTATTAAAACCAATCAGTTTTATAAAAGTTCAAATGGTTTTGAACGAAACCACCCAATCGGAGGTTTCTATTGTCAATAGAAAGAAGCTTCCATTCAGGATAGAAAAAATTATTTATTCAAAAGCCATTTACAAACTGAGGTTACTGTTATTTTTTTATCATCAATAATAAAGTGATCATCTTGGTCGTAAGTAAGAATAATTCCTTGTTTCAGATTAAATTCCTTTAAAGCGCTCAGTAATCCAGTTATTTCTCTATCTTTATTATCCTCATTTAAATTAAAACAAACTTGGATTGCCTGAGTGATTTTATCTTTTTCTTTAATTAAAAAATCACATTCTTTATCATTTTGAAAATAAAATATTTCTTTATACTTTCGTCTCAAGCTTAAAAAAACTAGATTTTCGAGCATTTTTCCATTATCTTTTGAAAAGGAGACTGAATTACTGTTCGAGAAGCCATTATCTATTGAATAAACTTTTTTAGGACTTAACTGTTGTCTTTGGTAGGAATAATTAAATTTAGGAACTGTGAATATCAAATATGCGTTTTCTAAGTAATAAATGTAGTCAATTATGCTTTGTACTGATTTTACTTCAAGCATTTTCTTTAAAGAGTTATATGAAAATTCTTTTCCTGTGTTGCTTATTAAATAAATTAGTAATTTATTAAGAATATGAGTATTCTTTATACCAAATCTTGCAGAAATGTCCTTCATGACGACATTTGAAAGCAATTCTTGAAGAATGTTAGGATTTTCTTTTTTTATAAATTCTGGAAATCCTCCTGCGTATAAATATTCTTGAAATAAATTAATGGATGGCTTTTGTTTTTTCATACTCAGAAATTCTTTAAAAGAAAAAGGAAACATCTCCATTTGAAGATATCTTCCTGTAAGTTTAGTTCCTAACTCTCTGCTCAATAGAGAAGCGTTAGATCCTGTTATCACAACTCTTTCTTTTTTATCAACCAAGTATCTTATGAATTTTTCCCATTTTTCTATGTTTTGTATCTCGTCAAAAAAATAAACTCCTCCTTTGCCATACAAAGAAATCATGATTTCCTCAATCTTATTAAAGTCTGAAAGATCAAACCCTTCTAATCTTGGATCTTCAAGATTTAAATAATATGCATTTTTTTGCTTCATTAATAATTGATTGAGGAATGTGCTTTTTCCACACCTCCTTATTCCTGTAATTATTAAAGCAAATGAATCTTCTATTTTAATATCTTCAACTTCTCTTAAAGTCCCTTTATCTAATTCATTCAGAACTTTGCGCTGTGAAACTATTATTTCTCTTATTGTTTCTTTATTTATCATCTCTCAAAGTATAAGATATCAATATTTAAAGGTTTCTATTGTCAATAGAAAAAAACGTCTATTCAGGATAGAAAGATTGGTTAGCGGATTAGATGTTGTCATTAAAAACGTAAAGTTTATATAAATAAAGGATAATATAATATCATAAAATGGAAAATTATCTAAACTTAGAGCTGATAGAACAAAATGAATCTTTAATAGTTAAGAGAATATTCACAGAATTGCAATTGAGTATTTTAAAGAAAAAATTACGAAGAAGAACTCTTGATTCTAATGAGAAAACTTATTATTACAAATTCATAAAGCCGAAAATTCGTGCAATGATGACTTTCCTTGATATCAGCGAGATAAATGTTAATGGTAAGGAATTTATTAAAGAAAAAAGATTAGAAAAAGCCATAGATATAATTCATAAACTAGAACAAAAACATAAAAATAAAAAGATGATGATTTCAGGATCATTTTTATTTAAAGAAAAATATGAAGATATTGATGTTTTTATTTTTTCAAAATATAACAAAGAAGATTATCAAAATGGAAAAATACATATTACATTCCTGCCTGAATCTGCACTAGAATCTTTATTTTTTAGTTCCTTATCTAAAATTAGCATCAGCAACTTCAAATTTAACAATAAGAATGATTTTGACATAGAGTTAAATATGGTATTACAAATTTATGAATTATTAATTAACGCAATTTTAAATAAAGAAGATTATGAAAAAAATCTAAGAGATTTCATAATACTTACAGAATATATTTCTAAAGGAGTTGTTTTAAATTCCAAACAATTGCATGATGTTAAAGAAAAAATTTCTACCAAACACATCAATATTTTGTCCAACATACTTGTTAATTCTCTAATATTAAGTTATGACAAGAAAATATTAAATTCTGAACTTAAAGCAAGAATTGCAGACTACACAAAACTAATGAAAGAATATAAAAATGCTGATAATTTGCCGATCTATATTGACACGTATTCAGAGGTGATTTCATTTGCAAACTAATGACGCTAGAGAAATGATAAAGAAAATTTTAGAATCTGATGTAAGATTTGATGGACACTTTGATAAGTGCTTTAGTAATCTTAAGAATACACAACAAGAAGAACTTATTGAATGGATTAAGGATTGTAAAGAATTTAAAAGTAATCCTATACAATCTAAAACTAATCGCGAGGTCATAGGATTTGTTAAAAGAATTGGAAGTAATCTTAGAGCAATATTAACTAAAGAAAAGAAATCATATTTTATTTCATTATTCTTGGACAAGCATAAGTATTACGAGATAGAAATGGATAAGCTTGGGTTTTAAAAAATTAAGTGATTTTTATGAAAACGACGCTGTTAGAATATTTTAGTCAAGTCTTCTGTAGAATAGACTGTAATCTTGTTCTGTTTTTCTTTTAATGCTTTATCTTGACTCCAAATAGCACATTTTAATTTCAAAGCTAATGCAAAATAGACAACATCATCAGTCTCAATCTTTTTTCCTTATGTCATAATTACTTAAATACACTTTCTAGCTAATAATAGATTATAATAATTTACTGGCTACTTTTAAAAAAT
>CAZDUE010000119.1:3555-4882 GCA_964508575.1 uncultured Methanosarcinales archaeon | reverse complement strand
TAATACTAAGCTACTCAACGCAGCTTAAAAAAGAATTCTCATCGCTTCACATACTCAAAAGAAATAAATATTTAAACAAAAGCGTTTTTTATATATTTATGCTAAAAAGAGGTCAAATCACTGTTTTTGTAATGATTGGTTTAGTTATTTTTCTTACTTTAGGATATTTTTGGTATGCTCGCTCATCAGAATACGAAGTCAATTATAATTTCAAAGAATCTGATAAAATCAAGATAAAAAATGCAGTTCAACAATGTTTAGAGTCTAGTCTAGATACTGGGCTTGATATCATGAAATTTGGGTATGTTAACTTCTCAGAAGAGCGTTCAGCACCTTTATTTTACAGCAATGGAATTAATAGAATTCCAACACTTGAAAGCTTTTCCACAGATCTTGGATTTTTCATAGATAAACAGATGGTGTTTTGCCTTGAAAATAATAAAAAAGATTTTGAATTTGACCGCTACTCATTGTCTTTTAAAACTCCAAAAACAACAGTTCTTTTTTCAAAAGACGCAATTGATGTTTCTATGAATTTAGAAGTTATCTCAAACAGCACTGGTAATCAATTATCTTTAGATTCTTTCAAAACTGAAAGACTAATTAGATTCCAAAAAATCTGGGCTGCTGCTAATGATATATTGGAGAAAACAAAAGAAGATCCTGCTGCAGTTCCTCTTGATTTTTTGCTTGAACAAGAACAAGAAATAACTTTAACAGAAATTAATCAAAGCAATATTATTTATTACACAATTATTGATCAAGAATCTGAACTTAACAATGAACCTTATGCCTATTCATTTGCAGTTCAATTAGAAGGTGAAATAGAATGAAGAGATTGATTTTTACAATCATTGTTTTTAGTATGTTACTGCCTTCATCCATGGCAGGAGATGGAGCAAGTAGTGTCACTCTAAACACGAATAATAATCAAGACATAATAACTCTTGAAGAACCGAATTCAATTTCACAGGAACAGTTCATGAAACTCAATCCTGGAGATCAAGTCAAGCAATTAGAATCATCTCATCCTCAAGTATTAAAAACTGTTCAGCAGTTTGTTGAAAAAGATCCTTTGGAAAATCCAGAATTAACAATAAAATACATTGAAAAGATAAGTCCAGGAGCTAAGGTTGACTTTGATAATGGAAAATTACCCTCCTCGTTTAGTATCCATGATAATACTATGACTAATGGTCATGTTAGCTTTGATCTTTCAAAGTTTGATAATAGATACACCTTTGTTGTAGTTGATGATTCTATCAAAGTTTTTAAAAAAGGAAACTCGAGAAGTTCTAATAAGAACCTTGTTGAAGCTGTTGAAGCT
>CAZDUE010000119.1:0-3455 GCA_964508575.1 uncultured Methanosarcinales archaeon | reverse complement strand
TAAAAAAGGAAACTCGAGAAGTTCTAATAAGAACCTTGTTGAAGCTGTTGAAGCTTATGCATTGATAAAAAAAGGAGAAATTCAGAGGTCTGAAGATACAGGAAAATTATTAGTTAAAAAAGACAACAAAATTTTTTCTGTTGAAAAAGGTTTTGTTGAATTCACAGAGAACGGTTTAGTTTTACTGTCAGGCGCGCGTGTGGATATAATTAGAACTGATAAAAGTAAAGTCGCTATTTTTAGTGCAATAAATGGAAAGTTAAATGTGATAATGTCTGAAACAAGAATTAAAAATCTCAAAGAATCTACTGTTGTTTTTGATCTGCAAAGAGGTTCTCTTCTTCAAGTTTTTGCTAAGAAGGACGATGTTTTCTATGTTGGAAATAAAGGACATTCAATCAAATTTAAAGGAGAAAATGAACAAACTAAAGTGTTGTTCTTTCCTTCAAGCAGAATAAGTACACCTACTGGAAATAGAGAAAAATTTTATTTCTATACTGATAAAGGAACTTATAAATTCACAGACAATTCATATAAGCTAGTAAGAAATCTTGATTCTATAACCCAAGGAATTTATACAATAGAAGCAATTGAAGAAGCAAAGATAGATACGCAAAAAACTGATGATCCAGAAAAATTTACAACAAAGATAAGGCTTTATGATAAAACAACAAGAAAATACAGAGTAATTGCTGTAAATGATGATGGGTATCAATTGCTTGATAATTCAGGAAATCCAACAGGAAATAAAGAAAAAGGATTATTTCAATTGCTTATAAAACAAAAAATTCCAAAAGAGAATGCTAAAAAACTAGGATTAGTTGATAGATCTGTTTTTAGCAACAAGCAAGGAGAAGCTGCTTTAACAAACTCCCTTTATGGATTGGTTGATTATTCTAATCCTGTGATTCCTCAAGGAGGGCATTGGTTTGATCCTAGAAGGTATGGTGGTCATACAGGAGTGGATCTTGCAGTTCCTATTGGAACTCCTGTTAAATCTGCAGGATATGGCACAGTTGAAAATACTGAATGGAAGTCAGGTTATGGCTGGACTGTAACAATAGACCATGGTAACGGCATAAAGACCTTTTATGCTCATTTAAATATAAGATCAAATTTGCCTGTTGGAACAAGAGTTAATGATAAGACAGTTATTGCTAGATCTGGAGAAACAGAAGCAAAAGGACGTCCTCACCTTCATTTAATGTGTTTTAAAAATAACATTCCTTTAAATCCTGCTACGTGTATCAAACATTAAAAAATCAGGCTAATATGAAATCTTCTCGCTCCGCTCGGTACTGGCATGCAATGCTATCATGCATTGCTCACAAGTTACCGCATGCCTTTCTCGCGAGCGAACTATTCAGTTCGCATGCGGACGCTCGCTATTTTATGTTTTACTCTCAAAGCTCTGCGTTCCAGTGACTTGGAACAAGGAGCTGCTTGCTCCTCGCTTTCACCTGGAACAACCCCTCGCGACGAGCAACATCACTTTACAGACGAAGCGAGCTAATGGACAGTACATAGGATTTCATATTAACCAAAAAATCAATAAAATATTTAAACAACCTTTCTTGTCTCAAGAGAATGAACTTAACTAATCCAAAAGCTCAAGCAATTCAAAATTTACGAAAACAACACGAACTTCTCAGACCTCATATTGTTAAAAGATTGAAAGAATTAAAAAAGTTTTATTCTGAGCCATACTGCTGGCATTACGAGAATAATAAGATGATTCTTAAGCCAGGGGAAGAAGATCATAACAAGAGAATTTTTCAAGAATTATGTTTTTGCTTGTTGACTGCAAATACTTCTGCAAGAGCTGGATTAAAAGCAATTCATACTGCTAGGGATAAATTATTAGATGGAAGTCTTCAAGAATTACAGCATTCTTTAGTCATGGCGGGCTATCGTTATCCTAACAAACGAGCAGAGTACATTGTTCATGCCCGTGATTTTTTAAGCAGAGAATTAAACTTCAAGCTTAAAGAAAAACTAGAATCTCTTGATTTTGATTTAAGACGAGATTTTGTTGTTCAAAACATAAAAGGACTGGGATACAAAGAAGCAAGTCATTTTCTCCGGAATATTGGATTTTCTGGTTATGCCATATTAGATAAACATGTTCTCAATACATTGTGTGATCTTGGATATTTAGACAAGAATTCTCCACCAAATAACAAAGCAAAATATATTGATATCGAACAGAAAGTCATTAATCTCGCAAAAGACACAACTATTGATATTGATGAGCTGGATTTTGTTCTCTGGGCAAATAAGACCGGTGAGATTTTAAAGTAAATTTTTTAATATTATTTCAGAATAGTCATCACGATACATTTTTATATTCTCAAGTTATACTAATACATGCAGTGAAGGTTGGCAGATTATTTGATAATTGGTTGATATTTGTTCATAATATGAAAAAAATAAGGTGATAATTTTGAAAACTGGCTATAATGTTGTGGATGCAATGACCAGAATGGTTGTAAAAGTTTCTCCTGGCACATCAATTAAAGATTGCGCTAAGCTTATGGAAAAGGAAGAAATTGGCAGTTTATTGGTTCATGAGAAAGATTCTTTAAAAGGCATAATTACCGAGCAGGACATTGTAAGGCGAGTTGTCTCACATGGTCTTGATACTTCTAAGACACCGGCTAAGGAAGTTATGGAGTCTCGACTTGTTACAATAGAGCCTCAAGAAGATTTGTATGATGCTTTAGTTAAGATGCGTGATGCTAATGTCCGCCATCTTCCTGTTGTTGACAAAGGAAAGATTGCAGGAATTTTGACTATCAAAGATGTTCTTAAAGTTGAGCCCCAGCTTATTGACTTGATAGCTGAGAAGTTCAAGCTTCGGGAAGAAGAACAAAAGCCAGTATTCACAAAAAAGTCAGGAAAGTGTGAAATTTGCGGAGAATATTTTGAAGAGCTTAATGATGCAGAGGGCATGAGTGTCTGTGATGAATGTCTTGAGAATCAAGATGATAATTTGGATGGCTGAAGATTTTCAATTTTTATTTATTTTAAACGCATTCGCCAAAATATTTATAAAGAGTTCTTGCAATAATTATTAACACGCCTGGATTTTTGCCGTATCAATCCAGAATAGTTTAAAAAAAGAGGGGAATTTAGTGGATTTAAAAGAGATTGCTTCAAAAAAGTATGAACCTAGTAATAATCATATCCCTGAAAAGCTTAGTTTTTTATTAACTAACAAATCAGGAGGTAGTTATGCATTTAAATTCCATGATAAACTACCGACGATTGACAACCAAGGGAAATAAAGTCATAAACTTAAGAACAATCAAGCCCAAGTGGATTAACTTGGGCATTTTTATTTTTACAGGATAGAAAGTGTCATTGCGAGGAACGTAGTGACGAAGCAATCTAATTGCGGAAGAACCATAATGTTAGAGGAGACATAATGAAAAGGTTTATTGTAACAGTAATCT
>CAZDUE010000118.1:0-4968 GCA_964508575.1 uncultured Methanosarcinales archaeon | reverse complement strand
AGATTTTATCGAATCCATGATAAGACCTATGACTTCAGAAACTCAAGAAGAGGAAATGCCTGCTGAAAATGAAGACTAAGGATTTCTTCCCTCAAAAACCAGAATTAAATCCTAAAATATACGCATATACTGATAAGTCTTATGAGGGGCTGTTGAAAATAGGCTATACTATAGTTGATGTAAAAAAAAGAGTGGCAGAGCAGTATCCTACAAAAAGACCCGGAACTCTTCCCTACAAAATTGTCTTTGAAGAATCTGCCATGAGAAAAGATGGTACTCATTTTGATGATCATGTAGTCCATAGGCTTTTAATCAAGAAAGGAATTAAAGGTAGAGGCGGAGAGCGGTTTGCATGCTCCGTTGAGCAGCTCAAAGCAGTTGTTTTAACTCTCAAAACAGGGTTTATTAGCGAAGAAAACAGGACACTAAATTTCAAAATGAGGCCAGAGCAAAAAGAAGCTGTTAAAAGGGCTTCTGAATATTTCTCTAGCTATAGGGAAGAAAAGAGAACCCCTCATTTTCTATGGAACTGTAAAATGCGGTTTGGCAAGACCTTCGCCTCTTATCAATTGGCAAAAAAGATGGGCTGGAAAAAGATTCTTGTCCTAACTTTCAAGCCTGCTGTTGAAAGCGCATGGGAAGAGGACTTAGTAAATCATGTTGATTTTGAAGGATGGCAATTCTTCTCAAGACATTCAGAAGCTGATTACAAAAAATTGAATCAAAAAAAGCCTATTGTTTGTTTCGGATCATTTCAAGATTATTTAGGGAGAAACTCCTTGGGAGGTATTAAAGCAAAAAATGAATGGGTTCACAAGACAAAATGGGATTGTGTTATTTTTGATGAATACCATTATGGCGCATGGAGAGAATTAGCAAAAAACCTGTTTGATGAAGAGAAGGAAATTGGAATAGAAGAAAAAGAATATGAAGAAGAAATAATCGAAGGACCTGAAGAAGAAGACAAAATTGATTATCTTGAAAGTGTCATGCCCATTAAAACAGGAGCATATCTTTACTTATCAGGAACTCCCTTTAGAGCTATAATCTCTGGAGAATTTATTGAAGAGCAAATATATCATTGGACTTATACTGATGAGCAGCGGGCAAAGGAGAATTGGAAAGCAAAAAATAACCCTTACGAACCACTTCCAAGATTAGTTTTACTTACATATCAGCTGCCAGACTCAATAATAAATATTGCCAGCGGAGGGGAATTCGACACTTTTGATTTGAATGTATTTTTCTCAGCTAAAGGGGAAGGAAAAAATGCAAAGTTTGTTTATGAAAATGATGTTCAAAAATGGCTTGACCTAATCAGGGACAATTATCCAGCAGCCAATCTCGATAATCTTAAATTAGGGGCAAAAAAGCCTCCGCTTCCATATTCTGACACCAGGTTGTTGAATTTATTGTCGCATACGCTTTGGTTCCTGCCTAACGTTGCTTCATGCCATGCAATGAAAAATTTATTGATGCAAAAGCAAAATAAATATTATCATGATTATCATATTGTTGCGGCGGCTGGACCTAGTGCGGGCATTGGATTAGATGCTTTAGAGCCTGTTAAAAAAGCTATGGAAGAGCCATTAAAAAGCAAATCCATTACATTATCTTGTGGTAAATTAACTACTGGTGTTACTGTAAAACCATGGACAGGGATATTTATGCTTAGAAATCTTACTAGTCCAGAAACATATTTTCAAGCAGCTTTTAGGGTTCAGTCCCCCTGGACAATAAGAAATCCAGATGGTAAATCTCCAAATAGTGAAGAGATAATCAAGAGAGAATGTTACATTTTTGATTTTGCCCCAAATAGAGCCTTAAAGCAAATTGCTGATTATAGCTGTAACTTGAATATTGAAGAAACAGATTCAGAAAAGAAAGTCAAGGAGTTTATTGATTTTCTTCCCGTGCTTGCCTATGATGGCAGTTCAATGATACAGATTGATGCTTCTGGAATACTTGAGCAGGCAATGAGTGGAACGACCGCAACATTACTTGCTAGAAGATGGGAAAGCGCACTACTAGTTAATGTCGATAATGGTACATTGAATAAAATATTGAATAATCCCAAGGCTTTAGAAGCACTAATGAGTATTGAAGGCTTTAGAAGTTTAAATAGTGATATCGAGATGATCATTAATAAATCAGAAGCAGTAAAAAAAGCGAAACAGAAACTTGCGGATGATGAGGATATATCTCCTAAAGAAAAGAAAAAATTGTCAGAAGAAGAAAAAGAATACATGAGTAAAAGGAAAGAGATTCAAAAGAAACTAATCAAGTTCGCAACAAGAATACCAATTTTCATGTATTTAACTGATTTTAGAGAAAGAACATTAAAAGATGTAATCACAAGAATTGAACCAGGATTATTTAAAAAGGTAACAGGATTAAAGGTGGAAGATTTTGAATTATTAGTTAGCTTAGGTGTGTTTAATAGTAATCTGATGAATGATGCAGTTTTCAAATTTAAGCGATATGAAGAAGCAAGTCTATCTTATACTGGAATATATAAGCATAAAGTTGAACATGTTGGCGGTTATGACATAATAATTACTGCTGAAGAATTTAACAAAACGCATCCCAATATTTAGAATCTGTGTTAAAAGAAGCGTTTGAGGTGTAAAAAATGGCTTATGCGTGTCCAAAATGCGGAGGGCCTTTGCATAGGGCTGGAAAAATTAGAGTTAAAGGGCCTTATGGGAGGTATAGGTTAGTAATTGTGTATTATTGTAGAATTTGTGGCTGGCGAGGCACTTGAAATGGACATTCATCACAAGATAGCTTCACAGTTTCCAAACTTAAAGCTAAAAAGATCTGAATCTGGTAAAATAATTCTAAAATTCGATAAATCTGAATCTTCAGACAAACTGTTTAAGTTTCTCAGCTTTCACCCATCAATTAGAGTTGCATTTAATTCTATGATTAAAGCGGAGTTTATAAGCGTTGAAAAAGCTCTTCCATATTTACAAGGATTATTACAAAATGCCAAAACGTCATTTGTTTTTGAGGCTAACTGTAGCATTTGTAATAATATATTGGATAGGCCTCACATTTATAACTTATTTGACGAAGATATTACGAAGCCAAAATCAATTACTTGTTCTAAATGCAAAAAAGTCAATAATCTAAAAATCGCTGATTATAACCCTAATATGAATATCGATTTAAAGGATTTACTTAAATCTCTTTATAGGGGAGAAGGCAATGGTTTTAGTATAGCACCTGTCAAAGAATGTTTTGAGTGTGGACATCAGTCTATTGAAGAGATACCCAATAGCGGGCGAATAAACCTATACTGCGAAGAATGTGATAGTCTAGCTTACCTCTCAGCGCAGGTATTTCCACATCAAGATTTAAATATATTAGTTAAGGATAAGCAAGGCTATTGGTTTGAATGGTTTCTATGGAGATTATTAAAAGAAGAATTTAGTTCAGATGTAGGGCTACTTATTGAAGGAAAAAGTAAATACGACGCTGATATTATTGTCATTAAAAATGGGAAGAAAATTTTAATAGAATGTAAAGATACTGACGATGATAGTTTTATTAAAAAACTTCATCAAATAAAAAAAGACTTTGACTATTACTTATTGATTTCCACCTGCAAAATTCATGTAGATAGCATACGTACTGCTCAAAATATTCTAAAGAAAAAATTTAAAGTTGTTTCGTCTGATAAAATTGAAAAAATTAATGAAATCATAAAAAAAATTTAATGGACAAATGAAATGATAGAGCGACAAAAGGTGGTATTTGTTCTTGGGGCTGGATGTTCACAAGAAGATGGTGCCCCACTAATAAATGACTTTTTTAGAGTTGCTTTTAGTAATAAAATTATGAAAAATTTGAGTGAGGAAGAAAAAGAATCTTTTAAGGAGTTAAAAGATTTTAGAGAAAAGCATCTTCCAAATTCCAATATCGAAGAATTCTTTAGTTTTATCGATTTGCAATCTACTGTTAATACGATAAATCTTGATGCAAAAGCGATAAGCAATAAACGAACTTCATTAATTCATTTGATATCGAGAACCATACAAATATCACTAATCGGCTCTGGAGAAACACTTAATAAAAAATTTATAAACAAAATAAATCAATTAAGCTCACTTGATGAATTTTCTATAATCACATTTAACTGGGATATACTTCTGGATAATGCAATAATAAGAAATCCTAGTGGAGGAGCTTATCAGATGGATTACGGCATAGATTTCTTTGTAATAGAGGAAAATAATCATACAGTATTATGTGATAGAAAATGGAAACCACCGTTATATAAACTCCATGGATCTCTAAATTGGATTAAATGCAGTTGCAAACAAAAATTTTTTAAGTTCAAGGAAAAAATTGGAATAGATTACTTAGGAAACATAAATTCTGATTTTGTTTGCCCATTCCAAAAAAGTACAAATTCTCACAAATTGACTCCAATGTTAGTACCACCAACTTTTTCTAAAATGAGTGATGATTCAATGGATGGAATAAAATATGTCTGGTTTTGGGCGTCAAAAGATTTAATTAAAGCAGACAAAATAATTATTATAGGATATTCTTTACCTGAGACTGACACATCATTTAAACTTTATTTCAAAAGTGCTTTAATTAACAACGTTCTTGATTCACCATCAAAAACTCTTAAAATTGACGTAGTTAACTACATACCTTATTCGAGAAATAGAGAACTGTTTGAAGAAAAATACAAGGAAATTATCGAGAGCGTAAACAATGTAGAAGGAGTAAATGGCAGAGTTATAATCAATTTTATCTATAAAAGATTCAGCGATTATGTAGACGATGACTTAAACCTTTCCATTTATACCCATAACAGAATTAAAAGTAAGACGATAGGATAGTTAGCCCCTGAACCATATCTCTTTATTAATCGTTAGCCCCCGATTCTATATGGATAAAAAAGTTTGTTTAATCTACCGAGATTAGACGAAGCCTCAAAGAATGAAAATC
>CAZDUE010000117.1:0-4993 GCA_964508575.1 uncultured Methanosarcinales archaeon | reverse complement strand
ACTATTTAGTTTGGGAATTTTATTATGCGTAACTATTGTCCCAAACTATTTTTCAATTAGCTTTTTAAAGTAATATCCAATTAATAATATCAAATTATGAGAAAGATGATTATATGACCTTATTAAAAAGAGGGCTTGGATTTATCTCAGTACTAGCTTTAGCAATAACTTCAATAGCTGGAACTGGATTATTTTTTGGTCCTGCGATTGCTGCCAGTATCTCGGGAAATTTAAGCATCATTGCGTGGATTCTTGTTTGTTTATTATCAATATACATCGCTTCTTGTTTCGCTGAGTTAAGCTCAATGTATCCAAGAGCAGGAGGAGTCTATGAATTTGCTAAACACGCGTATGGCAAGTTTCCCAGCTTCATGATTGGATGGACTGCTTGGATCGTAACTAATGTTACAACAACCTTACTTATTGTGGCTGCTACTGATTATTTATTTCCAAGCACTAATCTTGTATACAAGATAATGATCAGCTTTGTATTTATTTTATTGCTGAATGTAATCGCATATTTTGGGATAGAAGCTAGTTCTACTATAATGATTGGTTTTGCTTTCATGACAATAACAATAATATTGATGATAATATTTCCCAGCATCTTTTTGATTGATTTCTCAAGATTAGCTCCAGTCCTCAGCAATCCTATTCCTACGATATTCTTGACTGTTTTTTTCATCTCAGAAACTTTTTTTGGATGGGAAAGTGTTACATTTTTGGCTGAAGAGACTAAAAATCCTCGCAAGATAATACCTAAAGCCTTGATGTACGGTACTGTGGGCTTGTCAGTTCTTGTGATGCTGTTAGCAGTAACTATTTTAGGAAACATTCCCTGGGCTTCTTTGGCAGCATCTGCAACTCCTTTAAGTTTTATTTCTTCTTTGATGCATAATCCTGTTGGAGCTTACATAACTTCTATAGGAATTTATATTGTTCTTATTGGAAGTGCTGCTGGAGGAATAATCTCTGCTCCTCGGCTTCTTCTGGCACTTTCAAGAGATAAGCTATTTCTCAGCCAATTCAAGGAGATTCATCCAAAATATCAGACTCCTTACAAAGCGATAATTTTTCAAACTCTCGTTGCACTGTTCATAATAGTTGTTGGATTTGCTGATTACTTGACTTTGCTTTCTCTTCTTGTTCCAATGGCTTTTCTGATGTATATATTTGTCATAATGTCTGTCACAGTATTAAGATTCAAAGCTCCTGATACAAAACGTGAATTTAAAGTTTTATTTCCAACTGTCGGTCCAATATTAGCAAGCGCTTTTATGATTTTCACTCTTATAATCTGGACTGCTCATTCTAATAATTATACGTTATTGATATCATCTCTTGGAATCCTTGCGTTAGGAATTCCAGTTTATATGCTCTTAGAAATGTATTATAATCCAAAAACAATAACTTTAATGCATGACATCACTGCATATTTAATGTTGTGGACGGAAAATTTTTTCATTCCTAAACATACTAGAAACGAGATACTGTACTTGTTAGGAGATATGAAAAATAAAGTGGTTCTTGAATTCGGATGCTCTGTTGGGACTTTTACTAAAAATTTAGCAGAGTATGTCAGTAATAAAGGCAAAGTTTGGGCTGTTGATGCTTCAGGAACAAGGGCTTCAATAACGCACAAAAGGATGAGGCATTTAGGCCACAATCACGTTTCTGTTTTTAATAAAGATGAAGATATGCATGCTCAAGTCAACAAGGTTGATGCGATTGTTTCAATAGGCGCTCTCAGTTATCTGCAAAATCCTGAAGAAGTTCTTAAAAAGCTTTCAAAAAAAGCAAAAAAAGGAACTAAAATTATTTTCATAGACTATGATAAGATTTTCTTCTTCATTCCAAATGTCGAATGGATGACTGATAATAAAATAAAAGAAGTTTTTAAAAAAGCAGGATTCAAAGTTGTAGTGATAAGAAGACGAGCAAGATACTGGGAGCAGATCATGATCTATGGTAAGAAGATGTGAGGATTCAAGATGAAGCAAGAAATAATACTAGGAATTCAAGGATTTTTGGATTATTTTGATATTATTTTTGAGAAAAACAAGAATAACATCATATTAAAAAAAGCATACTGAAAATCATAGATACTCAATTAATCCCAGAATAACCCATGACATCAAGCTGCAAAGTTCTTATCTGTTTTTCTGCGTGATTTGGATTTTTATTGTGAGCAGCTTCATGGAACAGAACTATTTCTCTTGCTAAATAGTCTAAAGTTTCTAAGTATCCTATTCTTGACATACCAACATAAGTGTGACCGTAAACTCCATCCCCTAGTTGTCCTGCATTTTTAGCTCTCACAGAGCCGCCTATTAAGTTTATCACAGCATACCATTCTATTACTCTGCCATATCCTAACTGAATGAGAAGATCTCGGTTTAGATTTGCTGGACTGTATGCGGGAATTTTTTGCGTTAGATCTGTTTCAGATAAAACATCAGGAGACCGCTCTTGTTTTTTGTTATTATTTTCATG
The DNA here is from genome assembly GCA_964508575.1 of uncultured Methanosarcinales archaeon. GTDB lineage: Archaea > Nanobdellota > Nanobdellia > Woesearchaeales > CAZDUE01 > CAZDUE01. Next base: position 2,500 of record CAZDUE010000117.1, on the reverse strand, counting down.
ATTGCTCTCAGCTTTAGCTTTGAATTCATCATTAAGAAAAACATTTAACATCCTTTCCAAGTTACTTTGTGAAAACTTCATGATATTAAGATAATGATTCAAGAACTTATATTATTTTACGTTTCATATATTTTACTGTGAATAAATATCATCTTTGATGCAGCATCTTTTTCCTTTTTTCTTTCCTCTCTTTAACATAAGGAAATCTCATCTGATGTTTGCATTCTAAACAGTAGTAAAGGATATGCTTCCCTGTTGTTCTAACTCGCAGATTCTTTGAAGGTATGAAAAAAACTTGGCAATTTTTGCAGAATTTTCTTTTTAATTCACGAGGAATCATAACTCTTATTTTGAGAGATATTTTTCTTGCAATACTGACGTAGCTGTTCGCTAGTTTCAAATCTTTGTGCGATATTGATGCAGCTCTTTCGAATAATTCAACAATCTGTTTTTTTGCTTCTTCTTTTTCCTTTTGTTTATTACGGTGTTTCATGATATTTTTCCAAAGTTAATTTTTCTTCTCTCTTCTTAAAAAATCGCCTCTGTCAAGCATGTTCTTCAGAACCACATGATCTGAATCTGAGATTTTCTCCATCACTTTTCCATAGCCAAGATTTTCATCTTTCTCATTCTGTACCAAAGCAAGATCTCCTTTTTTCTGATCATTATAAGAAACAACAGAATTTCCAAATACATCGCGGCCGCAGAGAAATAACCACTCGGCTTTTTCATTTATCACTATCTTCTTCTTGCTCTTTTTTGATATGATTTCAAGAAGCGAGATGCTTGGAACAAAATTTTCTTTCGTAAGTCCAAGAGGAATTCCTGAACTTACAATAGAGTTATGATAGTGATCATGAGAATGATGATGCTCGGTATTTACAGCATTTTCAGAAACTAGAAAATACTCACGATTGATCTTAACTATTTTTTTGTTTTTTAAAAGCTCATTTACCTCTGATCTTGATACAAATTTTTCCATAAACTCAGTGACTTGCTTCATTTTTTGTTTTTTTGCTCTTTTTTAAGTTTTAATTTTTATTTTTTAATCTTTTATGCTGAATCAATTAGACTAAATCAATTCAGTGTTATTGTTATATTTGTCTTGAGCAGGCTTTTAAAACTATCTTCCAGTTCTTTTTTTGTTTTTGATACCTCAATATTTTTCTTTTCAAGCTTATCCTTTATTTCTTTGCTCTCTTTTTGAAGCTCTGATAACTTTTTATTCAAGGCATCTTTTTTATAATAGAACTCATTAAGTATCTTCCCTGCTTTGTTGTTAGCAATATGCCGTCTTATAAGATTGCAATTCTCTTTATTTTCAATTATTGTATTTTTCAATGCTTCTATCTTCTGATGAGTTATTGAATTTAATGCATTTATTGCTTTGTCTTTCTTGTCTTCCCTTATTCCAAGATTGTCAGTGGTCAGATCTTTTGATATTTTACCTAATCTCTCAAATATCAGAAAGTTCTCATCTTCCAGCAATGCTTGGTATGGATTTTCAGAATATGCATTCAACAATCTATCTTTCGAATCTTTATTGAATTTTTTCATAGATTTATCAAGAGGGCTGAAAATAGCAGCCACTTTCTGCTCTATTTTCTTTTGTTCTTGCAATATTTCACCTAGTTGCTTCTTAAGATCATTAAGCTCATCAGCGCTCTTGCTTGATTCTGTTTTTTTTATTTCCTCTTCAACAGGATGAAGATCCAAATTTATTTTTTCATATTGAATAGCTAGTTCTTTCTCTCGGCTCTTAAGCTTATTTAATATCTCATATTCTGATAATAGCTCGTTTATTTTATTTTCTGAAGAACATATATGATTTATAGATCCGGAATTCAGCTCGTTCGATATCTTGTTAATTTTATCATGTATATTAACTATGTCAAACGCAATTTTTTTAGTTTCATTAGCGAAGAAGTGCTGTAAAACTTGGAAAGATCTAAAAGTTGTTTTATTCAATAATATTATCTGATTGTTTGTTCTTATGACAAAGTTCTCTATTTCTTTCTTGTTAAAATCTCCCGGAATATTTAATTTTTCATAAAATGCGGTCATGTTTTTAACATAATTATCTCTATTTCCCACCATGAACTGGTGTTCTCGTTCTGTAACATTAGGATTCAACAAAGAAGCGTTTTTCATCCTTTCGACATTATCAATAAGATCCTTCTTTGTAAAATCTATCTCGTTCAGTAACTTCAGAATTTCTGAAGAGCTTTCTTTTTTAAGAGAGTCTGATTTTTCTTCAAACCATTTTTCAATTTCTGGAATACTTACAGATTCTTCCTTTACTTGCTCTTCTTTCTTGAACAGCTTTTTTATCCATGATAACATAAATTAAGAATAAGGACATGGTTTTTAAGGGTTACGGAAAGAAAGTTGGAAAAATCATCATGTAATCTTTGATAAATTAATAATAATAATTTCTAATGATTTTATTGTTATAGAAGTTATCCCCATCATCCTTACTTAAATATTTAGCTAGTTGATA
>CAZDUE010000116.1:0-5018 GCA_964508575.1 uncultured Methanosarcinales archaeon | reverse complement strand
AATCCATTCGGCTTTGGATCTTGCAAGAGTAAAAAGTTTGATAAAGAGAGATTTTGCAGGGCTTCATGAATCAAGAAAATTGCTTGATTCTTTAATTACAGAAAGAATGATTTCTTCAGTCACTGAAGCTTCAGATGAAGAGCGAATAATTTATTCGCTATATTTTGCATTGAATGGCGAGAATTATAAAAACATATTAAAAGGTATGTCTGCAGGGATATCAGGAGCTGAAACAAAAAAACTGGAATCTGCATTGTCTGAGATATTATCTTTAAAATTTGAAACAATGTCTCCCAATGAAATACTGCCTTATGTTGATGTTCTGTATAACGCGATCACTCCGTTCATATCTCCAGATTCAAAAGCAAAAATAGAAAAAACATCCAGAGTATATAATTTTTCAAGTAGAAAAGTAACAATAAAGCAAGAACTGAAAGAAGAGTTTGTCAATCCTGAAGATCTCTCAGTTCAAAGAGCTGTTTTATTGTATGAAGAGTGGAATTTTGAAGACCAAGAATACTTACAGCATCATTGCAGGGTCGTTATCGCTAAATTAAAAGAATCTTTTGATCCGTATTTTTCATTATCTGAAGAGGATGAAAGTTTGATCCAAAAGTTAAAAAGCGCTCTTGAAGAATCATGCCCGAGTGGTATTAAAAAAAGAAGACGGCTTGAACAAGGTGATTTGGATCCTGATCTTCATAGAGAACAGAAAATTAACAGAAGATCTGGTCTTCCTTTTGATGAAAAGATTCATAGTCAAAAAGTAATAATCAAAAGAGACATATCTACTCTTCTTTTGCTTGATTCTTCAGCATCTTTGCTAAAGCGTGCAGTAAGTTCTGAAAAAGGATACATTCCAAAATCTACGATTGCAAGAAAGACACTTGCGTATTTTTTAAGAGCTTCTCAAGACCTGCCAGATCAAGTTGGTGCTTTTGCTTATAGAAGTCATAGCAAAGACTTTGTTGAATTTTTTACAGTTCAAGATTTTAATGAACGATTTTCTCAAGACGTGTATAATAGGATAAGATCGCTAACTCCTGACTATGACAATAGAGATGGAACTGCCATAAGGCATGCGGCTTATCTTTTAGGACGACAGGAAGCTGGGACCAAAATATTGATTCATATTACTGATGCATATCCTAATGACAGCAGGCAAAATCCGGCTGAAACAAAATACAGTGAAGCATACGGATGTAAAGACACAAAACAATCAATACTTGAAGCAAGAAGTTCGGGAATTCATGTTCATGGGATAGTTATAGACCCTAAGAATGTACACTATGCCAGTTTCATCTATGGAGAAAATAATTTCACAGTAGTCTCTAATCTTGAACTTCTCCCGACAAGACTCATCGCATTCTATTCAGGAATTACAAATAAGTGAGATTAAATCATTCATTTTATTTCATTATTTCAGGTCTTAGGACATTAACTCTTGCACTGTACATGTACTGTACAATTATTGATTCATGCCAATTGTTTTATCAACCCAATCAAGAAAAATCAGAAAAATCTTTTCATCGCTCATAAATCTTGGCATTTTCAGTAAATCTATCAATTTCAGATGCTCTTTTGTTTGGAAAGGATTCAATTTTGAGTTTTCTTGAGTCTACTAACTGAAGGAGAACAACACCTTGAACTTGCAAGTCTTGATTTTTAGCTTTCAATCCTTCTGCAAAATGCAGTCCATTCCAATTATTATCATTTTTATCAATATAAATATAGTCAACCAAGTCATATTTTATCAATCCTTGTTCAATTCCAACTTCTGAAGGATTTGGAGAATTTTCTTTAACACCGAACTGTCTAGCTTCTCCATTGAAATTTCCAAGAGATATTATTATGTGTTCAGGATCTAAGGCATCAGGAGCAATTGCAAAATGAGTCCCCCAGTACTCTGGCTGTTTTATTCCCATATAACTGTTGGTATTTTCTTCAAACCAATTCCCAATAATTTTTCCATCAATATCATAATCTATCTTCCCACCTCTAGGATTTTGAGTTCTTATCATTTTTGGAAGAAGTTCAGATCTTAGAGGTTCTTCAAAATAATCAAAAGGATCCACACTATGAATTTTCCATGGTTCTCTATCATAATGCTCTGGAACAATAAATCCTTTCAAAAGTATATTCTCATTATGAACACTAAAATCAAAAGAATTTGCTCTTCCGATAATCTCTCCTGCATATACTGGAATATCCAAACGCTTGTTTTCTGAAGGTTTGAGATCAATAACTTCCTGTTCAATTTTTTCAGATAACTGATAAACATGAATGTAAATTGTTGACAATGAACAACTATGTTGTATCACAATCCTATAATCTTTAAGATCTTTATTTTTTATTTTTGTGAAATAAGAAGGCATTCTTTGAATATCAGTTATTTTTCCATCTGCAGGGGACAAGACATCTCTTAAATCTTCAACCTCTGGCTCAGGTTTCCAGCCAGGAGGATAATAATATTGGTGATCTATCGGAGTCACATGGCCTCCAATCATCATACCCATGGGTTCTATCATCTCAATATCTTCAAGCCGTCTTGGAGGATGAGTGAATTTTACAGTTTTATCTTCACAATCCTTTCTTGTTTCTCTTTTGTAATACCTTTTTTCTTCTAAATTACCGGAATCTTCAAGGTTTTTGTTTTGATCTTCAAAATCAGAATTATCTCCATCAAACGTGTTAGAAAAGAAATCATCTCCTGTCCCGCCGTCCTTACTTTTGTCAGCATTAATCTTAGAACATGAAGAGATAATCATTAAAGTAAAAATTATTATCATAAACTTATTCATTATCGTAAATTTATTCATTATCATCAACTTATTTGATCCGACCATGAATTTCTTTCTGATTAATTATTTATAAAAGTATCTGTGCTTTTTGTCAAACTATAGCAATGCATTTATACTTCTTAAGATTAGCAAGGATCATGAGACTTGCAGCAATGATTTCAGGAGGGAAAGATTCGATTTATTCATTAAACTGGACTCTGCAGCAAGGATGGGATGTTAAATGCTTGATTACAATGAAATCAAAAAACAAATCCTCTTACATGTTTCACACTCCTAACATTGATATTGTTGAAAAACAGGCAGAAGCAATGGGAATTCCTTTGATTTACTGCAATACAGAAGGTGAGAAAGAAAAAGAATTGCAGGACTTGAAAAATGTATTAATTGAAGCTAAAGAAAAATATCAAGTTGACGGAATTATTCTTGGAGCAGTTGCTTCTGATTATCAAGAAGAGAGATTTAACAGAATTTGCTCAGAATTGGACTTGAAAACATTCTCGCCATTATGGCATAAGAATCAGAAAGATCTTCTATTGAAAATGATCAATGAGGAATTTGATATTAGAATATCTCAAGTTGCTGCTTTTGGCTTAAGTAAAAAGTGGCTGGGTAGAAAAATAGATCTTCAAACATATTCTGAACTTCTTGAGCTTAACAAAAAATATGGCACAAGCATCATGGGAGAAGGAGGAGAATATGAATCTCTTGTTGTTAATGCTCCTTTCTTCAAACATGAAATAAAAATCAAGAACTCGCGAATAATCATGGAGAATGAGTGTACAGGAATTTGGATTGTTGATTGCTAAGGATCAAAGCTCGGCTCTGCAGAATATATTTTAACTTAATGGAAGTCAATGAACAAAGATTTATAATGGTCTTTATTTTCCTACACTGCATGGCTCAATATATTCGAAAGAAATTTCCAAAAATAGAGGACCTTGTTGAAGAATTATCAGCGGAATTAGGTCAAAAGGGATTTGCAAAAGTTGATTCCAGAGATAAAGAAGCAGTCAGATATGCAAAAATCAATAGTTCGATCAATTTTCAAGTCGGAATAGAACAAAATTTTGAGGAAGAAGAAGAGCCAGAATTCAATCATATTTACTTAGTTGTAGAGTACATCAATCTTTGTCCGCTTTTGTCACATGAGTTAATGTCCGCTTTTTGAGTAGTTTTCTTTTCTTATTGAAATACTTTTTGTTGTTGTAAACGCTTGCAGGTGTTTGCCATCCGAGCACTTCTTGTTTTCTCCAATGGTTGTACTTGTGGTCAAATTTCCAGAGTTCTTTTTTGAAGTGGCTTAAAGAGATAAACTCTTTAAGAGTTATCAGTTCTCTGTAAAGTGTTTTGTGATAACTTTCTATTTTTCCTCTGCCCCTTGGATGATAGGGTTTTCCAAATATGAGTTTTATGCCATATTTTTTGGCTTCTGCTTTGAATAGTTTGGAAACAAATTGTTTTCCGTTATCAAGATATATTTGTCTTGGTAATCTTCCTTTGCATAAAGCCCATTGAAGACAGTTTACAGAGCTTTCAGCACTCTTATCTGAATAAACTTTTGACATTATTCTGTATCTTGAGCAGTCATCATTAAACCCTGTCACATACACTTTTCCTTCGTCTTTAATTCGGAATTGAAATGTGTCTCCTTGCCACATAGAATCAACATGTTTTCTTTGAAAACGCTTGCATGGTTGAGGTTTAGCTTTAACTCGGATAAGCAAACCATGCTTCTTGAAGACATCGTGAACAGTATTATGATGAACAGGTAAATCAAACTGATGTTTGATTCTTCTTGCACCCCAATGAGGATATTTCTCTTTTAGTTTTATGATTCTATCCTCAAGGCTTTTGATTATAGCGTGCTTTGCTTTCCTTGGACCAGGTTTGCAAGGTTTCAAACCTGCAACACCATCACAGTTGTAAGATTTATTCCATCTCCTTAATGTTCTTTCAGAAATATTGTACATTCTACTTATCTCAGAAGAAGAATAAACACCTTCCTCATACAAAATAACCGCTTTTGCCCTTATTTCCATTGTCGCTTTCACCATAAAAACCACCTTAAAAGTGGTTGTGAAAGCGGACATTAATTGGTGTACGCTTTTAGGACATTAATTCATGTACTGTACATATAGGTTTTGGTTTATTGGTTTGGAATAATGATTACGCATGATCAAATTCCTAAACTAAATAGTAAAAGACAACTATGATCAG
>CAZDUE010000115.1:2900-5019 GCA_964508575.1 uncultured Methanosarcinales archaeon | reverse complement strand
GTAAAAAGTGTATTCTTCAGTTCAAGAACAGGTTTATTTACTAAATGAATCTCCGGACAAACCAAGAAAGTATTACGTTAAAGATGTTGAAGTAAGAGTTCTTAATGAAAGAGTACAGATTTTTGACAAAGATGGAAAACTTGTAACCGAATCATTGAATGATTATACAAAGAAAACAGTTAACCGAGAGTTTAGTTCATTGAATAATTTTTTGCATAAATGGAAAAAAGTAGACAAAAAATCTGCAATAATAAAGGAAATGATTGAGAACGGAATATTTTTACATGAGTTAAAGGAAGAAGTTGGTAAGGATTTTGACGAGTTTGATTTAATATGTCATGTTGCTTTTGACCAAAAACCACTAACAAGAAAAGAACGGGCAAATAAAGTAAGAAAAAGAAATTATTTTGCTAAATATGGTCAAAAGGCAAGAAAAATAATAGATGCTTTGCTTGACAAATATGCTGATGAAGGGATTGAAAACATAGAATCCATGACAATTCTAAAAGTTAACCCATTTCCAGAATTTGGCAGACCAATTGAGATTATTAATTTCTTCGGGGGAAAAGAAAAATATTTACAGGCTCTAAAAGAAATTAAAGAGCAAATTTATGCAGAGGCTTAGGATGACAATATCCACAACAATAAAGTCAATTCAAGACATAATGAGGCAGGATGCAGGCGTTGATGGGGATGCCCAAAGAATTTCTCAGTTAGTTTGGATGATATTCCTTAAAATATTTGATGATAAAGAAGAAGAATGGGAACTTGAAGATGAAAAATATAAATCTGCAATTCCTGAAAAATATAGGTGGAGAAATTGGGCTGCTGATAAGGAAGGTATAACTGGAGAAGAGCTTCTTGATTTTATAAACGAGATGTTTAAAGTTTTGAAAAGCCTTAATGTTTCAAGGGAGGATAATCCTAAAGGGTTTATTGTGAAGGAAGTTTTTGAAGATGCTTATAACTACATGAAATCCGGTATCTTGATAAGGCAGGTTGTTAATAAGCTAAATGACGTTGACTTCAATAAATCAGAAGATAGACACTTATTTAATGATATTTATGAAAAAATACTTACTGATTTACAGTCTGCTGGAAATGCAGGCGAATATTACACACCAAGAGCTGTAACACAATTTATTGTGGATATGGTTAACCCTAGATTAGGAGAAAAAGTTCTTGATCCTGCTTGTGGTACTGGCGGTTTTTTGGTATCTACAATTAATAACATGAAAAAAGAAGCCAAAAGCGATAATGATTGGATTAAAATGCAAAAAAATATCAATGGGATTGAGAAAAAACCTCTTCCTCACTTGCTCTGTACTACTAATATGATTCTTCATGATGTGGAAGTCCCGAACATAAGGCACGATAACGCATTAACAAGGCCGATAGCTGATTATGGCCCCGCCGATATGATTAATGTGGTTGTAACTAACCCTCCTTTTGGTGGAGCTGAAGAGCCCGGAATTGAATCAAATTTTCCATCAGCTTATAGAACTAGGGAAACAGCAGATTTATTTTTAGTTTTAATAATGAAATTACTTAGAGATGAAGGCAGATGCGGAATGGTTTTGCCTGATGGGTTCCTATTTGGCGAAGGAGTAAAAACACGAATTAAAGAGAAATTACTTTCCGAGTTCAATTTACACACGATTGTTAGATTACCCAATGGCGTTTTTAATCCCTATACTGGAATAAGAACAAATCTATTATTTTTTGAGAAAGACGGTAAAGGAACAAAAGAGATATGGTACTTTGAGCATCCACTCCCAGAAGGCTATAAAACATATAATAAAACAAAACCAATCAGAATTGATGAGTTTAATCTTGAAAAAAAATGGTGGAACAATAGAGGAGATGAAGAATTCAAGCTATATTGCTGGAAAGTTTCCATTGATGAAATTAAGAAAAAAAATTATAATCTAGACATTAACAATCCTAATGGATTCAGCGAAGAAACAAACATATCGAAAGACGAAGTCATTAATAAAATTGAAAAAAATCTTAATAGGACAAGAGAATTATTAGAAAGAATTAGGGGAAGTTTTAAAGATGGCTAATTTTACCAACGCACCGATTAAGTCGTTTCTTAAAGAAAGAGAGGATAGATTTA
>CAZDUE010000115.1:0-2890 GCA_964508575.1 uncultured Methanosarcinales archaeon | reverse complement strand
AAATTAGGACTAAAAAGATTAGAAAAAATTGACTTCTCGGGAGGTATTCACCTTGTAGAAGGTAAAGAAACAAAAACAGGCATGATTTTAGTAAAGAAAGGAGACTTAGTTATTTCAGGAATAAATGTAGAAAAAGGAGCAATCGCCGTTTATAATGGAGAAGAAGATGTTCTAGCAACGATTCATTATTCTTCATACTCATTTGATAAATCCAAAATTGATGTTGAATATTTTAAATGGTTTTTAAGAAGTAAAACTTTTAAGGATATTGTTAATTCAAGTATTAAAGGAGGAATAAAAACAGAGTTAAAACCGAAAAAGTTTTTACCTCTTGCCATTCCTTTGCCAGATTTATCTACTCAGGTAGAAATTAGGAAAAAACTCTATTCTGTAGAAGATGAAATAAAAGAATTGGGTGACTTACATTTTATGAATGAAGATTACATACAAAAACTTCGCCAAACAATTCTTCAAGAAGCTGTTTCTGGAAAACTTATTGCTCAAGATCCAAACGACGAACCGGCAGCAGAATTGTTAAAGAAAATCAAAGCAGAGAAAGAGAAGTTAATTAAAGAAAAAAAATTCAAGAATGACAAACCTCTTCCACCAATTACAGAAGAAGAAATCCCTTTTAAATTACCTAAAGGATGGGACTGGGGGAGATTGGGAGAGATTGTCCAATTTAATCCTCGAAATTCTATCGATAATCAACTTGACGTGTCTTTTATTCCAATGAGATTAATAGATGATGGCTATAATAATAAACATAAATTTGAAATTAGAAAATGGTCAGAAATAAAAAACGGGTTCACTCATTTTAGAGAAAGAGATGTGGTATTTGCTAAGATTACTCCTTGTTTTGAAAATAGAAAATCGGCCATAATGACTAATCTAAAAAATAATTTTGGTGCAGGAACAACCGAATTAATAGTTTTAAGGTCTTATGACGAGTTAGTTCTGCCTGAATTTTTGTTATTTCTAGTGAAAACAGAAAATTTTATTAAATTAGGAGTATCGAGTTATACTGGAACTGCCGGACAGCAAAGAGTACGAGCAGAAAAATTCCAAAACTTGGTTGTTGGCCTACCTCCCCTTTCTGAACAACTCCGCATTGTCGAAAAAGTACACCAAATAATTAAACTTTGTGATGAGTTAGAAGGAAAAGTCAAGGAAAACCAAAAGAATTCTGAATTATTGATAGAAGCTGTTTTGAAGGAAGCTTTTGAATTTAAACCACAACAACCCCTTTCGAGAGCATAAAGTTTATATTTATAGTCTATACTGAAGTGTATATTTCGGGGGTTAAAAATGCCATCTAAAGAAGTGATATTCAGGAAATTAACGGAATTTATGCCAGATTTCAAGAATCGGATAGAACCAATTTCAATTAATGACATAGAAGTTAATGAATTCAATCCTAGAAAAAGATTTGGTCAAGAAGAAGAAGATGAGCTTTTGAACTCAATAAATTCTAAAAGTGTTTTACAACCCATTATAGTTTATGAAAAGAAAAACCAGAAAGGAAAGTATGTTTTATTAGATGGACAAAGGCGCTTTCAGGCTTGTAAAAAACTGAACATTGAAACAATACCGGCACATATTTTAAAAAATGAGCCAGATTTACTAGAAAACATCTCTTTAATGTTTCATATTCATAATGTTCATGAAGAATGGACAGAGTTAGCAATCGTAAAGACCCTAGAGACAATAATTAGCAATTCGGGTGTTAATAAAAATCGAATTTCTAAAGAAGAAAAAAAGGAACTTCAAAAAATTACATCTTTATCCAATTATAAGTTAAATAAATATCTTGATTTTTTAAAATACCCTAAATCGATTATTGATAAATTTTTAGAATCTGAATTAAAAGAGAAACCTGATTTAGATATTGATATTCTGCTTGAATTGAAAAGACCGATAAACAAAATATCAAAAGCAATGCCTTCGATACTTGAGAAGTACCCAAAAGAAAAATTTGTTGATGTATTTATTCAAAAGAAGAAGGATAAGATAATAACCACAAATAAACAGATAAGAAAATTTGCAAAAATAGTTAGTAACGCTGCTGCCGGCAGAGTAGATAAACAATTGGCAAAAGAAAAAATTATCTTGTTTTTGGATAAACCTACTTTAACAGTTGAAGAAATTTATTCTGATACTTCTGAAACGGTTGAACAGGCAAAAGAAATTAGAAAACTATCGGAAAAAATTCGTAGAGAAGTGGAACACATAGACTTAAGAAAATTGCCTGTTGAAGATAAAGAACAATTGGAAATTGAAATTAAAAATCTTGTTGGTTCATTACAAAGAATTCTTAAGAGGAGCTGAAAATGCAAGAACAGGAAATACTAAGCAAAACCTCTGAATTTCTTAAAAATGCTGGATACAAGATATTTTTTTCCCCCATAAAAAAGAAATTAGAATGGTCTTTTGACTTATTGGCCGAAAGTGATAATGAAACTTTAGCAATCGAACATAGAAAAAATGATAATATATTGGATATTTTTGTACAGAAAATAAACAAAATTAAAGATTATCCTAAAAAATTGAAAATATTTCTTTTATTTGATAAAATTCCGAAGACTTCAACATTATCTTTCCTTAAGAAGAATAAAATAGGGATAATGCTGATTGAAAATAATAAAATTTATTACCTACTAGATTCAAGAGATTTCTCAAGGAGCGAACAAAGAAAAAAAAGAAGTATAAAAAAAGTCTCTAAACCTAAATCAATGCCCCAGATTATTGTTTATCCGAGTTCCAAGCAATTCGAATCCGATGGTAAAACTATTTGTAAGGAAAGGGAAATAATTTGTAAATTAGTGAATAGGTATCAAAGAAAAGGGATTCCAATTAAGTGCGCTTTACCAGAACAGGACCCAAGAGGAGG
>CAZDUE010000114.1:0-5083 GCA_964508575.1 uncultured Methanosarcinales archaeon | reverse complement strand
AATTCTTATTCGTTCTTGTTTTGTCGTGTCTCTGTCACGAATTGTTACAGTATCATCATTTAAAGTGTCAAAGTCTATTGTAATGCAATAAGGTATTCCTATTTCATCTGCTCGAGAATAACGTCTTCCGATAGATGCAGATGAGTCATATTGTGTATAGAAATGCTTTTTCAATAATGAATAAACTTGTTTTGCTTTATCAACAACTTCTTGCTTGTTTCCAACTAAAGGAAAAACTCCTGCTTTTATCGGAGCAAGTTTTGGATGTAATTTCAAAACAATATTCTCGCGAGCTTGATCATATTCATAAGCATCGAACATGAATACAAGGAAAGCTCGCTCAACTCCTTGAGATGGCTCTGCTATGACATGAGGAATTACTTTTTCCCCTGTTGACTGGTCAAACACGCTCATATCTTTTCCTGAAACTTTTTGATGCTGTTTCAAGTCAAAATCAGTTCTATTAGCCATTCCTTGAAGTTCTTTCCAGCCAAATGGAAACTCATATTCTAGATCCCAAGTATCTAGAGCATAATGGCTTTTCTCTGTAGCTACATGTTGTCTTACTCTTAGCTTTTCAGGATTTGCTCCTAAACTTACTAGAAAGCCATGTTCAAGCGCAATCCAATAAGCGTGCCATTCTGTTTTTATTATCTTTCCTAGAGCTTCGCGAATCTTCATTTTTTTCGGTTGAGATTTAGCTTCCTGCATTTCTGCAGAGTAAATTAATAATTCATAATCCATAACCTCTTGAATATAAGAGCATGAGTAGTTTTTAGGATGTACAAAATATTCTAGCTCCATCTGCTCGAACTCTCTACATCTGAATAAGAAATCTCTGGGGCTTATTTCATTTCTAAATGCTTTACCAATTTGCGCAATTCCGAACGGAAGAGAGAGTCGAGAATTTTCCATTACTAGCTTATAATTAGGAAAAATCAATTGTGCAGTTTCTGGACGTAGATAAGCAGTGTTGTTTGAATCTACTTCTGGTCCGACATTTGTCTGGAACATCAGATTAAAATCATTCACTTCCTTAAAGTCAGATTTGCAGTTGGGACATTTCAATGATTTTTCTTTAACAATGTTGTTTATTTCAGCTGCTTTAAGTCCATCTGCAGGAATCTTTAATTTATCCTCGATAAATTGGTCTGCTCGCACTTTTGTCTTGCATTTGCTACAGACTAGCATCATGTCTGCAAAGTTATCAACATGACCAGATGCTTTCCACACTTTAGGATTTGTTATTATGCTGCCGTCAATCCCTACTACATCATCGCGAGAGTGAACATGGAAATTCCACCATTCTTTCTTGATGTTGTTTTTTAGTTCCACTCCTAATGGACCAAAGTCAAAAAATCCTGCCAATCCACCATAGATTTCTGCACTCCTGTAAATGAAGCCCTTTCTCTTGCAGAACATTGCCATGTCTTCGATTGTGATGCTTGATTTATTCTCTGTATTGTCTGCCTTATTTTCAGCCATCCATCTCAGAGATTAAAGGGGTTTTATAAACTTAATTAATCTTTTTTGTTTTAAAGAATAAGGTGCGCCGTTCAGCATGCGTCAGCTTGTCTGACGCTCTCGAGTTACCGCATGCCTCTTACTAGCGAGCAAACTTTCAGTTTGCATGCGGATGGGATATTCACAGTCTTTTGAGTCAACTGACTTGAACCCATAAAGGACCGGAAATTCCAACCAGTTTTTTAAACTGGTTTTTTCTTTTTTATTGATAATATGATGGATGAACTTCTTAATAAAACTTTCTAAACAGCGTCGGAAACTTTGTGTTAATACTAAAAATATTTCGGTTTACATGGAAATTTTGCTAGTATTTAGAAAAAACTTTTAGAATAGCAAACTCTCACCCAAAACATTTAAATCCTGCAAAATAGATAGTACTTGTGATGGCTAAGAATGACTCATCTACTGGACTTGAGGAGAATTTAGCAGGAATGTTTTGCTATGTTCTGTTTTTTATAACAGGAATTATTTTTCTTATTTGGGAAAAGAAAAGTAGATTTGTAAAGTTTCATGCAATGCAATCTTTAATTGCATTTGCAGGATTGTGGATTTTAAGCATGCTTCTTGGATGGGTTCCATTCTTTGGAGGAATTGCCAAGATGGTTATAGGAGTTATTGGAATAATCTTGTGGATTGTCTTAATGATTAAAGCTTATCAGCACGAGTATTTCAAACTTCCAATTGCTGGAGATATTGCTGATAAGAGCAGCAGGTAGTTATACACTGCAAAAAATCAGGTTAGTAGATTATATGCTACATTATGAAGTTATAAAAAAATAAGCTAAAAAAAAATAAAAAAATCATTTAAGTTTCTTAGAAACTTTCTTTTTTGCTTTTCTCTTTAATTTGGAAAGCTTTGCTTTTATCTTTTCCTTTCCAGCATTCCACTTTTCTTTTACTTTCGCAACAATATTGCCTAGTTTTTCTTTAACTCTGGTTCTGAATCCTTTTTTTGCTTTTACTTTTGCCTCTTTTTTTGCCATCTTTTTCACCTCTGTCTTTTCTTAATAATTACCTTGATGTGTGCGTTCCCACGAATCTGTTTTTGATAAACGAAGTAAATAATATGATCAGTGCAGCAGTAAACAATATCAAGCTTAAAATTGACATATCATAAAATAAAGGAGGGATTTTCAACTGCATCATTAACGCTGAAGATATCAATAATCCTGCGACAACCACAGCATTAGACAATAAAGCTGAAGATTTGTGCATTTCTCTTTCAAGATCAGTTAATGATTCAGAATCAAATACTTTCTCGTTCTCAAACCGATTGATGATATTTGAAGCTTTTTTCGGCATGTCTTCTAAAATGTTCGCATATCTGAAGTATGCTGATTTTATTTTTTTCTTCATGTTTGAAACTGAGAAATCCAATAAAATACTTTTTCTAGAGTAAGGCTTCAAGTATTTTATTATTTCAAAGTCAGGATTTAATTGCTTCATCGTGTGTTCTAAAGTTATTATGCACTTTCCAAATATTACCATTCTCTTTGGAGCTCGAACTCCATTTTTTGATGATATTGAGATTATCTTATAGATGCTTTCTCCTAAGCTTATTCTTCCGACTTTCCAATGAATTATGAATTCTTCCAAATCCCTCTTAAAATTGCTAATGTCCACATTTTGGCACTTGCTTATTTTCATCACTTGATACGATAGCATATCTGCATTGTCTGAGTTGAGCGCGATAAGTATGTTTGAGACTATTTTTTTATCTTCATGATTGAATCTTCCTATTATCCCAAAGTCAAGCATCGCAAGCTTATTCCCCTTAGTGACGAGAAAATTTCCAGGATGTGGATCTGCATGAAAAAAGCCGTCTTCAAAAACCATTTTCATAACTGCTTTTGCTCCGATATTTGAAATTTTTTTCATATCAAACTTTTTTCTTTCACTTAAAACTTCTGAAAGCTTTTTTCCTTCTATGAATTCCATGACAAGCAGTCTCTCAGTAGTATAGTCCCAGTAAATCTCAGGAATTTTAAGATCTTTGAACTTTTTCAAGTTTGATCTCATGACTTCTGCGCTTTCAGCTTCTATTCGGAAGTCAAGCTCTTTTTCAGTCCAATGCGCGAATTCATCAACAATTGAAACAGGACCATAAACTCTTGCAGGAGGATAATGGTTATGAATCTGAGAAGCGATATATCTCATTATTTCTATGTCCTGAAACATTATTTCTTTTATTCCTTTTCTTTGTATCTTTACTGCGACAATTTTCTTTGTTGCTTTCAGCTTTGCTCTATGTACTTGAGCAATAGAAGCTGATCCTATTGGTTCTTGTTCAAAATATTCAAAAACTTCTGACATTGGTTTTTTTAACTCGCGTTCTAGAATTTCTTGAACATCATGAAAGGGCATTGATTTTACTTGGTCTTGCAATTTTTTTAATTCAAAAGCATATTCTTCAGGCAGTAAATCTGGTCTGTTGCTCAGCATTTGCCCCATCTTTACAAAAGTAGGCCCTAGTTTCTCAAGAGCATTTACAAATCTTCTTGGAAGTTCTGATTCATCTGCTTTTTTTTTCATTAATTTAGAAGTAAATGGAACATGACCGTGCAATTGAGATTTCTGTATTGCAAGATGAAAGCCCTCATCAAAGAAAACAGAGACTATCTCACGCAATCTACTAAGATCCTTGATTACACTTATTATTGACATTTTCCTCTTTTTTTACTTTTAATATCCTGGAATATAATAGGAAGGGTCTATTTATAAAATTATCCAGAATTTACCTGCAACTCTCTTTTGTGATAGGTATCAGTAGAACCTTGGAATGATGTTTATATGCTCTTTCAAGATCATCTTTATTTCCTGTAATCTGAAATCTTTCCATAAATGCCAAGCATAAATCAGAATGTGATTCTCTTCTCTGCATTCGAGTCATTCCTTTTCCCAATCTTTTTAATTCTGAATGTATAAATTCAGAGATTAACACAATCACATTATCTGAAGGAAGACCATCTTCTTGTGCAACTTGTAAGGACTTTCGAAAAGCAATTGAAGCGTGAAAATAAATTTCTGCAACTTTTAATACCTGTCCTTCTCTCATCAAACCATAAACTTTTTGTATCTCCTCGCGTCTTATCCTTTCATAATGGCTCATATTTAATGATAATCGTCTTTCTATTTCTGTACTTATTGTTTCAAATATTAATTTAGCTGCTTCTTCTGATGATAATCTTATTGCCTTTTTGATATTGCCAACAAATCTGGATAAGTAATCATAATCTCCTGTTAAGACATACATTTCTTGGCTAGCATCTGCTTTTTCTAGAATTACATTAATATTGACTTTATTTTTCTCTGAGAATTTCTCAAAACTTCTTGCTGCTCTAAACCATTTATAAGCCCAAAATTCACGCATTGATTGATCACTACTTCCGTATGCAGAGTAGTGCCAGTATAATGCTTGCGCGCTTTTTAAACGAATTTCGTAAGCCTGATTTTTTATCTCATTTGAGAATAAACTAGCTGCTATAAGCTCATTTGTAATCTCATATGCTCTCTCTAAAAATTAACTGTCATTTAATTTTTTGTAATCACTCAAACTCTT
>CAZDUE010000113.1:0-5092 GCA_964508575.1 uncultured Methanosarcinales archaeon | reverse complement strand
AATACTTGCTTTTAAGAACTAATTTGATTGCAGTTTTTATTTTTTCATCTGAATTAATCATAATAACATCCTTTTTTGGAGTCATTATCTCTGTAACTGACATCTCATCAAACTTAAAGATATTATGAATCAAATTTTTTTCAATCTCTCTTATTGAGCCCTCTTCTTTAGCCATGGACACCATACTTCTTATTTCTTCTTCTGTGACATTGTATTTTGATTTAGCACCTGTTAGCTTTATCAAAATATTCAAGAAGAAATCTGTTATGAATATTATTGGGTATATTGCAACACTTAAATACCAGACAATTGGAGCTACGAATCTGGAGAAAAAATCAGTGTGGCTAGCCGCTATAACTTTTGGAGTTAATTCCCCAAATATTAAAATCGCAAATGTTGTTATTCCTATTGAAATTCCAAGAGCATAATTATCAAACAACCTTAAGCTAATAGAAGTTACTAAAGTAGCAGCTCCAAAACTTGCCAAGTTATATCCTGTTAATAAAGTAGTCAGCATTCTTTGAGGATTATCCTTTAATAGTTTGACGTGAATTGCTCCAGGAAGTTTCTTATCAACCATTAATTTGACTCTATGCCTGCTAACACTGAGAAGAGCAACCTCTGCCAATGCAAAAAATGCTGAACAAATTATTAAGATAAAAACTAATGCTATTTCTAAAATTAAATTAGCCATTTTTTAATCTAATTCTTGAATTAATCAAGTGCTTATTTAAGGTTTTTGGAATTTTCAGAAAGCTTTTTAAATAGCTGGAATTCCCTTGGAATTATCGATGGATATATTGGTTTAGGCTGATATAAACCGGGATTATTGTGCGGTAAAATAGAATAGTAAACTGCCAAATTAATTCTTCGGACATTGATATGATTAAAGCTAAAAAACTAAAACATGAGGAGTTGATAAAATGTCGAGAAAATATTCAGGAAGCAAAGGAAAATCAGGATCAAAAAAACCAATAAAAACAAGTGTTCCTGCTTGGGTTACATATAAGCCAAAAGAAGTAGAACTATTAGTTGCAAAACTTGCTAAAGAAGGCAAAAGTTCATCACAAATAGGGCTTTACTTACGAGACGCGTACGGAGTTGCAAATGTAAAGACATTAACTAAGAAATCAATCACAGATATAATGCATGATAAAGACCTTCTTCCAGAAATCCCTGAAGATTTAATCTCATTAATGAAAAATGCTTTGACATTAAGAAAGCATATTGAAAAGAACAAGCATGATGAAACAGGAAAACGAGGATTAGTATTGACAGAATCAAAAATAAGATCACTAGTCAAGTATTACAAGAAAAAAGGAAGATTAAGCGCTGAATGGAAGTACAATCCTCAAGATGTCACAATGTACCTGGCTTGATTAATTTTTTTAATCTATTTTTTTAGAGGGATATGATTGCTTATTGAATTTGAAAAGTTTATTAAAGAAAGGGTTGAGTTTTTTAGAGAAAACTTTATTAAAAATAAAGGAACCATAAGAGTTGTTTCTCACCTTGATGCTGACGGAATAACAGCAGCCAGTATAATGGCAAAAGCACTTTTGCGCGAGAATAAAACTTATGTTGTTTCTACAGTGCATCAGATGTCTGATGAAGTTGTTCAAAATCTTAAAAATGAAAAATGCGCTTTTTACATATTCACAGATATCGGCTCGAGCCACGTATCTGAGATGGAAATAAATTTAGGAAATAATTTTTTAGTTATTGATCATCACGAGATAGAGAGTAAATTCAAGACTCATAAAAATCTTATAAATCCCCATTGTTTCAACATAGATGGAGGGCATGAAGTTTCAGGAGCTGGAATGGCTTATCTATTCTGTAAGGCACTTAATTCTGAAAATAAGGAACTTGCTCATCTCGCAATAATAGGAGCTCTGGGAGATTCACAAGAAAACCATGGATTTAAAGGAATAAATGAAGAAATATTAAAAGATGCGCTTGATTCAGGAAAAATAGAAATAAAAAAAGGACTTCGGCTTTTTGGAGCTTACTCAAGACCAGTTCATAAAGTTCTTGAATACAGTACAGATCCTTTAATCCCAGGAATTACTGGATCTGAAAGCAATGCAATAAAGTTTCTAAAAGAATTAGATATTGAAGTCAAAAATTCTAATGGCTGGAGAAAAATTCCAGAACTCAGTAAAGAAGAAATAAGCAGACTTGTCTCTGGACTGATAATGAAAAGATCAAGCGAGAACAAGCCAGATGATATAATAGGAAATATTTATCTGCTAAGAGACGAGCATGATATTATACTTAAAGATGCTCGAGAATTCTGCACAATGCTCAATGCTTGTGGTAGAATGGATAAAGCATCTATAGGAATAGGCGCTTGTATGGGTTATCCTAAAATGAAAAAAATGGCGCTTTTTTGCATTGAAGATTACAGAAAAGAGATTGTTTCTGGACTTAACAAGTATCATAATAAAGAATTTGAAATGCTTGAAGAAAAAAATTTATTAATAATAAATGCTAAAAATGATGTTCGAGCAACAATAATAGGAACAATCGCTTCGATGATTTCAAAACTAAACAATGAGAATAGATATGTTCTTACAGTTGCAAGAATTGATTCTTCAACCAGTAAAGCATCACTAAGAGTTTCTGGAAAAATCGATGTAGACCTTCGCGAGATATTAAAAGATATTCTTAAAGGAACAGGAGATTTCGGAGGACATAAAAATGCAGCCGGAGCTGTTTTTCCATCTTCTTTTGAAAAAGAGTTTTTGGAAAGATCAAAAACTTTGCTATCTAAATTAAGCTTAGAAGAACAAGTTAACTAAAGTGATTTCTTTGCAAGATCAATATAATTCGCGACATCATAACCTTTCTTTGTAAGCTTCAGCATTTTTGTCCTTCCTTTTTTATCAAAACTCACTAAACCAGCTTTCTCCATTTCCTGCAATATCTTAACAACATGCGAATAAGTACAGTCAACTTTTTTAGCAAGATTACTAGCATAAATCTCTTTAGAATTTTTCATCTCAACAAGCATCATCGCTGGCTTCTCGCGAAAAATAACATCAAAAATATCAGACATTTTTAATTCCTCATTGTTTTTTACAAATGTTTTTTAACAAATATTTTTATGACGTAATTCAACATTTTCATCATATATTATGAAATACATATATTCTAAGTAATATTTAAATTTTTTGGGATGGAAGGTTTGAAAAGAGTTTACGCAAGTTTTATAAAGTTGTTAATACATGTGTTTTATCATAGTTTGTTTGTGGGGCAGTTTAATAAGTTGGCTTGTAAATTTTAATTTATCAGTTTAAATTACATTTTTCGGGGTGGTTTTGTGATGAAAAAGAAGTTATTTGTTGGATTATTTGTTGGTTTGTTTTTTGTTGTTTTGGTTGTTGGTGCTGGTTTTATTTCTAGTAAGAAGGTTGGTGATTATAATATTTCTAGTGTTGAGGATTGTGTTGATGTTTTGAGTTTTTCTCAGGAGGCTTTGTATTCTTCTTGTAATGTGAGTGTTGTTAGGAGTATTTGTTCTGATGTTCCTTTGAATCTTTCTTGTTCTGATGTTACTGAAGTTTTTTTCCATGAGTGTTTTACTGGATTTCAAACTGTGGAGAAAAATACTAAGAGTTGTAAGGATAAGAGTTATGATGTTGGTAGTAATCGTTTGAATGTTGATGGTTTTAAGTGTAGTTTTAATCAAGAGGGAGGTTCTTTAGTTGCTGTTTGTGATAGTTTGTTTGATGGTAATGGTGATGGAATTTGTCAAAGTGGAGAGAGTTGTCAGAAGTTTGTGATTAATGGAAATTCAGTGGAAAAGTTTGAGAAGAATTCTAGGGATGATTTTGTTAAGGATGATGATTCTTTTGTGATTAATGGCTCCTCTGTGGAGGTGTTGCAATGAAGAAAATAATTTTTATTGGAATTATTACTTTGTTTTTTTTGTTTTCTTTTGTTAGTGTTAGTGCTTTGGATGATACTGCTGTTTTGTCTAGTACTGTTGGTTATTGGAAGTTTGGTAATGTTAGTCCTAAGCTTGATTCGAGGGTTAGTTTGCATAATTTGAGTAAGAATGGTACTTGGGGTAATAAGACTGGTAAGGTTGGTGATGGTAAGAATTTGAGTTTTCCGAATAGTGGTTTTGTTCAGTATGATGACGTGTTTGATCGGCTTACTAACAGTCAGGATTTTAGTGTTAGTTTTTGGTACAAAGCAGATAGTTTAAGTGCTTCAGGAAGTCCTGTAGGTCAGTGGTTGCCTGTTGTAACTGATACGCGATGGTCTTTGTATTTTGATGATAATAATGGAGGAGCGGGTCATTATTCTATGTACTGGTGTAATGATTGGGTTACTCCTGCTTCTAATTATAATTTTGCTACTTGGAACTTGTGGACTATTGTTTGGAATGAAACTGGTAATGATGTTCAGTTGTGGAGAAATAACTCAATTGTTGTTCATTCTACTGCGAGAACTTGTGGTGCTGATGTTGTTGGTAATTTTGGTGGTTTTAAAGAAGCTTACTCTAGTGATGCTGCTGGAACTATTGATGAGTTGATTTATACTAATAAGAGTTTGAATTATAGTTTGATTAATTATTTGTGGAATAATGGTGAGGGAAGAAGTCTTGGTGATAATTCTGCTCCTATTATTAGTGGGGTTAATTGTACTTCTTGTAATGTTCCTTATGGTGATACTGTTAGTCCTTATGCTACGAGTGATACAACTCCAAGTTTTACTTTGAGTACGAATTTAGATTCTCACTGTAGAATTGGTAAGACTAACAGTAATTGGACTGTGATGGGTGGAAGCAGGAATTGTTCAACAACAGGATCAAAGAGTCATATTTGTACTTTGACAGTTCAGGATGAATTAATTTTCAGTAATGATATTGTTTATTTGAGTTGTAAGAATATTAATTCTATCAGTCAATCAACAAGTTCTGCGCAGATGAACATTACTGGATTGGGTGATACTTCGAATAATGCTATTGATTTGGGTATTAGCTCAAGTGAAGCTTCTATTGGTACGATTTATAAGAGCCAAAAGGTTTACTTAAGAAATAAAAATAATCAGGCGGTCTTTGCAACTGTTGATAGGGTTG
>CAZDUE010000112.1:0-5197 GCA_964508575.1 uncultured Methanosarcinales archaeon | reverse complement strand
CCTGAGCCTTGAGATTGTTGTTTTGAAAAGTATTTTGCATATCCAATGACTGAGGGCACGTATCTTTGTGTTTCTTCATAAGGAGGGATTCCATTATACTTTTCAACTGCTCCAGGTCCTGCATTGTAAGCTGCTAGTGCTGATTTTGTATTCTTAAAATGATCAAGCTGTGCTTTAATATATCTTGTTCCGCAATTAATATTTTTCCTAGGATCTGTAAGATCTTGTTCTGATAAGCTGCAAGCGCCTTTTGCTGTTTCTGGCATTAACTGCATCATTCCAACAGCTCCGACTCCTGAACCTATTGTTTCTGGAGAAACACCTCTGCTAACAGCAGCTATTAATGATTCCTGAACTATGATTCCTTTGACTAACGCAGAGCACACTCCTACTTTTGCAGATTCTTGTTCAATTATTGAATCATACTTTGATAGCAGATCAAGAACTTTTTGATCTGGCTGTTTTTCTTGAATATCACTAATACTATCAACCATAGGACATGCTGCTCCTGAAACTGAACTTCCTGAGCTTATTGGAATTGTTTGAGGTTCATCTCCATTCTTTACAGGGAATTTAGTTTCTACAGTGTACTTGTAGATTATTATTGCTGAGAACATTTTTTTGCTGACATCTTGTCCTGATGTTAATAACTTATCAGGATCTGCAATAAATGTGCAAGATGGCAATCTATACTGCGGATTTTTTTCAAAATCTATTGTTAAAAAGCTAGATGATTTTAGTTTTATTTCATCATATCCTTCGACTTTTTCATAGTCAGCACATCCTTCTTTGTCAAGAGTCAATCCGTCAGGATATTCTATTTTCATCCCTTGGATCTGTTCTATTTTTCCTGGATAAAAGATTGCTTTTCCAACTCCTGGAATTAATTCTATCTTTGTCTGCTCAATATTTTTCGGACTCACACCAATAATGGGGAATGATGATACATATAAGCTTGCAACTATGGGTCCTGGATTGTACTTTGAGTTAGTATCTAATCCTGAAAATTCGCGTCTCATTGCTATTTCTTTTTTTTCTCCTTTTTGTGCAGCATCTTTTGCTATTTGATCTTCTAAAGTTTTTGGAATAAAGTAAACAGGAAGAATAACTTCTGTAACTACATTTTCTGCTGAAGCTTTTACTGTTACTTCATGAGTTCCTTGATCAAGGAGCGCCTTACATGTAACTTCTTTAGCATCATTCTGTATTCCTTTAAAAGTGTCTTTAGGATAAATCTTCTGCGGCTTCTCTGAAGCAACAGCTGATGCTTCTTTTCCTATTTTTTTTTGAGTAGCAGTATATTTTCAGATCAGCAGGGATAACTGTCATTATATTTACTCTTGCGCCCACATCAACTGTCTGTCCTTTTTCTGAATTTCTTGGTTCTGAAAATAATAATGATTGGCCTACACTGCTTTGTTCTATCCATAATCCTGTTTTTGGAGCTTCACTCTCCTTAGTGTTATCATAGCCAGGAACAGCGTAACTTACAAGTCCTTTATTCCAGTCAGCTATTGCCTTTGACAATCCAGGACCGAATAAAAAAGAATAAGTAGTTTTTCCAAATTGTTTTGCATCTAAAAATGCTTGTTTTGTATACGCAGCCGCAAGATCCGTATCCACTTGTGAACTTATTTCAGATTTTAATATCTCAGCAGATTTTGCAATCGTTGGAATCTGGAATAACATTATCAGGACAAATGAAATTGAAGCAAAGATAAAAACTCCTTTTAAAAATTTTAAAAAGGGATTTTCATCCAAGTTCATTGTTAAAAATATCACCATTACCGACCAAGGAATGACTGTGAATATCAAAAGCAAGTAGTTTGCAACATAAGCTGCTTGTGATTGATAAAATATTTTGAATGACAGCAATAATGGAAGTATTCCGTCAATTACAATAAAGAAAAATAAGATTTTGTTATCATCTAAATCTTTAGCCACTCTGAAAAATCCAAATAAGTTTCCTGCAACAAGAGTCAATCCCATTACTGCAAGCCCTGCAAAGACATTGCCAATCCCATAATAGATGAATGAAAAAATCTTTAATAAACAAATAACTGCTATGAATCCAAGGGAATTCCCCATTTCTTTTTTTAATTCTCTTGCATACTCCGATACACCTGCTCCTGCAGCTCCTGCAAAGCCAACTCTTGCTAAATTAACATTTTTACCAATTTTAAACCTATGATCTGCAAAATTTCTTGCCATTTTTGAAAAAATGTTTGATTTTTTTTCAATATTCTCAGTTTCTAGATTTTCTTCAGCAGCTTCTTCTTCCTCGACAGCTGCTTTTCTCTTGATTTTTGCAGTTTGCTTTTCTTCGTCAACAGTTTGCTTTTCTTCTTGTCCTCTTCCTGATCCTTGTTTACCGGAGATTCTTGCTTCTTCCAGTATTTTTCTTTTACTTTCTAAATTTTCATCTTCTTGAGGATCTTCATCTCCTCTTCTGCGGACAGTATCAGAAATATGTCCTTTCTTTTCTTTAATTATCAAGAATTCTTTCAATCCATTAAATTTACTAGTTGAAACTATATTTACAGATGTCCCCTCTTTTTTTATGATTGTCATTAAACATCATCATCACTAATGATCATATTATGATAAACTTATAATAATTTTATGATTAATTTTATGATAAAGATAATTGGTTATTTTCTCAGATCAATTCTTAACTCTATTATGTCAAGAGTTGTTTTTGGTTCTATTTCAACATAGTTATCTCCTTCCTTGAGCCATTCTTTAGGCAGTATTCTCGAGTATATTCTATCTTTTGTATTGATTGAGGTGACATGGCCATTAACAGATATTATTACTTTTTTATCATCATCTTTTCTTACAAAATTTATGCTCAAATTTGCTTTTCTGCTCCTGTCATTTATTTTTTTAGATTGATTATGGGATATCTCAAAGAAGTACACTGTTGTCGGCTCTTGCTTTAGTTTTGTTTCTAATACTACTTGATCAACTAGATAAGATCCTTTATTTGTTTTGAACCTTAAAGTATTTTCTCCAGAGTCAAGAAGGTTTATCGGAACCTCAACTTTATTCAATATTCTGCATTCTGGAATTCCTGACAATACTTCAAAATTGTTTATCCAAACGTTTAATGTCCCTACATCTTCTTGTACACAGTTAGGGTTAAACTTTAGTTTTGCTGTCAACAAGTTGAATTTTTCAGTATCTGTCAAAGTTATGATATTCTTAGATTCTTGTCTGCTTAAATCAGTCACATCTGCGGTTACTTTTAGTCCGCTTATCGTATATTCATTAGTTGTCCAGAATGCTAATCCAACTGGATTGACTGAAAATTCAAGCAAGTTTTGATCAGTCAGCAGTTTCTTATCAAGTGATATTGGAACAACGTTTGAGCTTTCCAAAGCACCATCAAATATCACGTTTCCATTCAGTTTCATTTCTAGTCTTCCTTGCCTTTTTTGAGTATTAAAAGTGAGCATCACATTATCTGTATTTTCTAAACTATTTATTAAGAAAGTTACATTTCTTCTTTGTTTGTCAAACCATCCATTTCTTACACTAAATGGATTTTCTTTTTTTATTTCCTGCGCGCTAGTTGTCTTGAATAAAGTAAACGAGGGTATTTCATGAGTGAACTCATCTTCAACTATGAATGTCAGCCGTCCTGGCTTTTCAAGCAATAGTGTATCATTAGATATTTGTCCAGGAATTATTCTGTCATTGCTTACATTGTTGAACTCAAGAAGCTTGTCTCTTTCTGACGGCGGAAGAAACAGCATATACAGAATTATGAGACCTCCAATTAAGGCCACAAGCGTAGCTGCATTAGCTGCATCTTGAGCTTTCTTACCCCATGAAGATTTTGCTGAAGATTTTGCAGTCCTTACAGCTCTTTTAACTGGTTTGAATTTCATACAACCTCTTTTATTGCTTGTTTTACTAATCTTATTGCTTTTTCAATTATATACTCATGATTATACAACTTATTAGTGGCTTTACTGTGCCTTTTACTTTTTAAACCAATATTTATATATATTTCTTTCTGTTTTATCCGTCTAAAGCCCATTTTCCAGAGATTTCGGAAAAAACAAGAAAAAAATGAAAATTATCAATAAAGATCTTAAAAAAGGATTTATAAAACTAAAAGCAGAAGATTATGATGATCTTTGGTATTTATCAGAAATCATAGAACAAGGAGACTTAGTTAGTGGAAAGACTGAAAGGAAGATAAAAATAGGATCTAGCGATGATAGAAAGACTGAGGTGGTGAGAAAGTCAGTATTTCTCGAGGTAAAAACTGAAAAAATTGAACTTTCAGAATCCTCATTGCGAGTTTTGGGAACTATTACTCAGGGAGATGAAGATATATCCTCAGGAAATCATCATTCTTTCACAATTGAAGCAGATACTATCATCAGCATAAAAAAGGACGCTTGGCCTTCTTATATACTTGGAAAGATTGACAATGCATGCAAGACAAAACAAAGATTTCTTCTTGTTATATTTGATCGTGAAGATGCATTATTTGCGCTGACAAAAAGCAATGGCTTCGAGATTCTAGCAGAAATTGAAGGAAAGGTCCATAAAAAAAGATTAGAAGGAAGTAAGGATCAAAAGACAGAGAATTTTTTCAAGAAAATATCTAACTTGCTTGCCGAGTACAATGCAAGACACAAACCAACTAAAATAATCGCTGCTTCTCCTGCATTCTGGAATGATTACTTGATGAAAGAGATTACTGAAGACATAAGAAGCAAAATCATAACATCTGGATGTAATTCAATAAACAAAGCAGGAATTACAGAAGTCATGAAACGTCCTGAACTATCACAAGCTTTGAAAGATGATAGAGCTTCTCGCGAGTTAGTATTTGTACAAGATTTAATGTTCGCTCTTTCCAAAGACATGGCTTCATATAGTTTGAAAGATGTTAAAAAATCAGTTGAATTTGGAGCAGTTAAACAAGTTCTTGCTTCAATCACTTTGATTCGCGATCTGAGAGAGAAAAACAAGTATCGAGAGCTCGAGAACATATTAAAGAAGGCAGAATCAATGGATGGAGTTGTACATATTATCGAAAATCCTGATGCAGTCAAACAATTGGATGGTCTTGGAGGAATTGGCGCGATATTGAGGTATAGGGTTGAGTAAGTATTAAAAATATCTTCTATTTATGGAATAAAGCTTTCTATTACAATAGTAAACTTTAGGCAAAAGC
>CAZDUE010000111.1:2076-5203 GCA_964508575.1 uncultured Methanosarcinales archaeon | reverse complement strand
AGGACTAGTATTTGGATTCTTGATCACTGTACTATTAAGAGATATAGAGCATATTGACTACAAAAATCATATAGTTGCAGGAGTTTTTATTCCAGCACTAGCAATAATTAACGTATATATCATGGTATCATTATCAAATAAAATCGCGAACACACTTAGTTCAACAAGCACAAACTTTTATCAACATAATCCTATTATAATAAGTGTAGCATATGTAGTATCATTCCTGCTTCCATATTTCTTTTACAAAATTCTAGACATGAGAAAAGCAGACGTTGTAAAGGTTAAGGGTTGAGTTAGTTTGTCATGTAGATTGCCATTCTAGATACATCATCCTTGATTTTGGATGGAAAAAAATATACAAATATCCGTAATCTCCAAATATGAGATTATTAAATTCTTTAGCAATTTTTTTGTCCCCTAAAAGAATAAGATCTCTATCAGAGCTGATTGTGCATACAAATTTCATCAATTCGCCTGTCTTGGGACATTTAGGATAAATTGGTGCTTGAAGCCAAAGAGGCACTCCACAAATATTTAACTCATCTTCACTATTTGGAATCGGATCATTGTTGGTTTTGAAAAAAGTTTTTTTGATATAAACATCATCCCATTTACCTAAATTTTTATCAGAATACAAATGACCTTTAAAAGTTGAAGGATTATGGATTTTAGGATTTAATTGATCACTATAATCTAGAAATAATCCTTCTTCGCAATATTCAAACAAAGGATAGCAAATGTGTAATTTGTCAATTTCCAGCCATTCAAAATTTTTATCTTTTCCGCTGATAATTCCGAGATACTGTAAGGATGTTTTAATATTTTTATGGATTGGAAGATGAAAATTTTGTGGTTTTTTCCCACCGATACAATGTATTCCTTCAGGGTCTTTTTCAAGAATGAACACTTTATTATTAGTCCAATTTGCTATTGGCAAATCAATATCTTTTGCTTTGACTTCTATCTCTATGTTTTCAGGATCGCTGCCACTATGACTTATTATTTCCTTTATTTTATTCTCTTCAACTTGCATTTCTAAAGCAGTTTGTGCAATTTTAAAATAATCAAAACCTTTCTTATCTACAGCATGATTGATAATAAAATTCTTTAAATCTTCTGAATCTTTAGCATCAAGTTCCCAGCCCCCAAAATATCTTGTTATGGCTTTTTTGTTGAAAAATTCTTTTATTTTTTTAAACATCAAAACTCATCTCCTTTAATCCTTTCAGATAATTCTCCTCTAAGATTCTTGGTAAATAAATCTTTAATCTCGTGAGGATGATTGCTCAAGAGCCAGGATAATTTTATAAAGCTAGTTTCAGGAGTCAGGTCTGAGAAATTTCCAATAACTCCTAAAGCTTGCATGTCTCTTCCAGTTTGATAGACATTCATGTTGATTCTTCCGTAAATGCACTGAGAACTCATGACTGTGGGAATTTTATTTGCAATCATTTTTAAAGCTTCTCGAACTCTTGTATTTTCCTTCGTGAACTCATCAATCTCATTGATAGGTCCTTGTCCAAGAGCGAACCCTTCTAGAACAAGACCATCATAATCCTTGTAATTCAAAACTTCATCAGCAAACATATTGGTGTGAAACTTTAAAATTCCTATTCGCAATTTTTCATCAATCAGTTTTATATTTAATTTCTTGGATGTATCTTTCTTATTATATTTGTCAGTAAAAATTATTTCTTTTTTTTCAACATTAACTCGAGCTTTTGGCTTTGAATTAATTGCGCGAAAAGCATCTCGCCTTGAAGTGTTCATTTTTCTTGTCTTGCAAGCAGGTAGTATAGAACAGTAATTATCGCTCATAGATTCGTGCATGCATATTCCAACTTCCCCAAAATCTGAATTAGCTGCAAAGTAAACTGCAGAAATCAGATTAAGACCAGCATCACTACTACCTCTGTCAGAACTTCTTTGAGAACCAACAAGAATGACGGGGATTCCTAAATTTTCAAGAATAAAAGATAACGCAGTTGAAGAGTAATGCATGGTGTCTGTTCCGTGAGTTACAATAATTCCATCAGCTCCTGATGATATCTCTTTTTCAATTTCCTTAGCAATCAAGTTATGATGAGCAAATCTCATATCTTCAGACCACATATTTCTTAATAATCTTGACTTGATATTTGCAATATTATTGATCTCTGGAAAAATTTCAACTATTTCCTCAGGAGTAAATCTCGCGATAACCCCTCCTGTCCTGTAATCAACTTTAGAAGCAATAGTTCCTCCAGTATGCAATATGGAAATTGTAGGCAAGCCCTTTTTTGATTCAACAGAATGATAAGATCTTTTCACTGTTTTTAATTCTTCCAAAACTTCCTGTTTCTTGATTCTAGAATTATCAATGCCAATATTATAACCGCTCTTCAACTTAATCATTGTTGTATTTTTAGAATTCTCTGTAGATGGCATTAAGATTCCTTCTAGGAATTCATGATCTAAGGTCAATCTTACTTTATCGCCTGGCTTTATATTAATAGTGCTCATATTAATAATAAGTGTTATTGAGGCATATTTAAATATTAGTGATTCTAGACTTTTGCGTTTTTTTTATTGATCAAAACGCCTAAAAGTGCCAAATATATGTTTTAGAACCCGTTAAAACGGCATTTTTCGTTTTGAATTTTTTGGATATGTCCTATCGTCGAAAAACGCAAAAGTTCAGTGATTGATGTACTCTACACTTAGGAAATTTCATTCCAATATCTGAACCCCAGCATCCTGAATGATATATTTTTATAACTGCTTTGTGCATACTCTCTAATGTTTTTTCATTGTACTCATATTATTCATGTTTCTTTGGAAGAAGAGAAGAAGAGCAAACCTTTAAAAATAAATCAAGCAAAACATAACCATGCAATAATTATTAAAAAGTATACAGATGCAATTAAAACGGGTGTTGACCAGCGTGATTATGCCATCCTATATGGGGCCACGGGTGCTACAACCATGTTATATGAAAATGACAAGTTTGTATTCCCAAAAGAACATTATGATTGTTTGTCAAAAGATGCTTCTATCAAAAAGAAATTAAAAGAAAACCTTAGACCAGAAAATGGAGATGTAATAATCATTGCTTCTGCAGATGATCCCTTTGTTGCAGAGTTGT
>CAZDUE010000111.1:0-2066 GCA_964508575.1 uncultured Methanosarcinales archaeon | reverse complement strand
CTAATCTAATTTTATAACCATGCCAAAAGAATATCTCTTCATCGTTGATGATAAAAATAAACCTCTAAATACTAAAAGGATTAGAAAAGAAGTTCATAAAGATGGAGATTGGCATAGGACAGCACAGTTTTGGATTTTAAATAATAAAAATGAGATATTGATGAATCTTCGTTCAAACACAAAAAGCATATACCCAAATTTATGGACTCCCTGCAATGGTGGACATATAAAGCATTTAGAAAATAATGAGTCTGCTGCACTTCGTGAATTTAATGAAGAGTTTGATTTCAAAGCAAAAAAAGACAACTTATTCCCTCTGGGGATTTACAAGCTCGAGATCAAAGAAAAAAAATTAAAAATTATCAATCGTGAGTTTATAGCAGTCTATGTTTACATAACAGACAAAGAATCAAATAAAATAAAATTTGATAAAGAAGAAATCTCCCAAATAAGATTTGTAAATCTTAAAAAACTAAAGAACTTGATAAAAGGAAAAGACAGGACGATGAAATTAGTTCCAACGAAAAAATACTTTTTAGATATTATTGACTTGGTGGAGAAAATATTCATTAAACATCAGAACTAATAAAATTTCATTCTGTGCCTTGTACTTCTGGCTGCATGAACTCTGTGATAATGATCTGTTGTTCCATATCCATCTGTTCCTGTTCTAATAAGCAAATGAGGATTCCTTGCTCTGCGTTTTGCTTCAAGCTCATCACAATTTCCTGATGGAAATCTTCTGAAAAGCTCAACTGTTTCTTGTTCTTTTCTTACTGCAACAGCCAAAGGGCTTGTTTCATCTTCCAAACTTCCAGGAGGATTATTAACTCCAATATATTCAAAATTCTGCAATCCCAGAACAGATGCGTGCATTTCTACTCTTGTTCTTTTGAATTCCCAGCCCAAAACATAAACTCTGAAAGGATCCTGTTCAACATAATCTCTGAAAAGATCAATGCTGAATCTTAAGTTTTCTAAAGAATCTCGCGCTCGCTTTTCAGTTGCAGTTCTTTCGCGAACATCGTAATGACCATTCCACCCAAGTTGTTCCTGCAAATTAAAATAACTCTGAGACTCAGCAAGCACTGCATCTCTCCTTGTTGGTCCTCCTGAAAAAATAAGCAATGATTCAGGAATTCTTGCAGCCATTCTTACAGCTTGATCTGCGTGTTCCCTGTAAAATTTACCTTCTTCTGGAAAGCCACCTCTCCAAGAATCTTCAGAATTAGGATCTGGACCTACATAAAGAGCATGTCCTCCTACAATTATTAAAGTGTTAAAATTTCTGCTAACCTCTTGTTCTGTTAAAATCTCTGCTAAGCTCAAAGTATTACCTCTTGATTTTTCTGAGGTTCTTTAGAGAATCTGATTTATAAGTATTTTCAAAAAAAGTAACAAAAGGTAATATGTTTGCAAAAACTCTTAAAATTCATTCTATGCATCACTCAAAATACTTTTTAACTTCCTCGAATCTTTGAGGGTTGAGTTGTTCTGCTTTGTTTAGAAGTTCAGAATGGTCTTGTCCTTTTCTTTTTAATATGTTGGCTTTCAATATGATAAAATTAAAATTATCCTCTTTAAACTTTAAGGCCTCATCAACATGATGCTGTGCCTTATCTAACTTATTCATCTCATAAAACGATAATGCTCTGAGATAGTGGGCAGTAGAGTTATTAGGATCAAGATTTAAGCATTTTTCAGCAATCTCCTCAGAATCAACAATTTTTCCTTCTCTGTAATATATCTCTGACTTGAATAACAGAGCTTGAATATTATCCTTATTTAATTTAAGAATTTCATCAATCGCATCATGAATCTTCTCATAATCCTCTTTTTCAAAAAGCTTTGGAATACCATGAATGTTTTTTACTTTTTCTTTAGCTTCTTTTGAGAGATTGACTTTAGTTCCTGATTTTTCACGCATGAACTGTTTTTGATTATTGGATTTATAAAACTTCACAATAAAAAATTCTTTTTTGAACTTGCTAAAGAATTTATTGAGCTTAACTGCACTTTCAACTAGAATATAGTTCTTTTTGGATAAATACATCTGTAGCACCCAT
>CAZDUE010000110.1:0-5328 GCA_964508575.1 uncultured Methanosarcinales archaeon | reverse complement strand
GCATTCCATTACTGCTCTCGACAAAGAGTGCAATTGACTTATCGGATTTCAACATTACAGCTGAAGTAGCACCCATGATGATCCCCTCACGGAGTGGCATAAGCTTGATCTTATTCAGAGCTTTAGCTTTTTTAGCATCTTGAACATGGTAGAAAACATTTCTATTATCTGAAATTTCAGAACTCATGCTGCCCACTCCTTCTAACATGATTATCTCAGAAGATTTTGTCTTTTTAGCAACTTCTAGAACAATATTTGAAGCTTCCCAGTCTAAACGCTTACCTCCTCCAATAGAATGAACAATGACAAGATTATGCTTTTTATCATAATGAACACTTAAAGGATAAATTAACTTACCTTCATGAACAGCAGTCGTTGCTGCTTGCGATTCAAACCAGTGCTTTCCTATTAGTTCAGTATCCAAATGTTCTATAAGAAATTCAGTAGCGATTACTCCGACTAATCCAAATCCTGGAAATGCAGCGATTATCGTAGGATTCTTCTTGACTTTCTTAATGTTTAAGTCCATCAGTTAATTTATTATAGAATAATATATAAGGCTTTTGCAACATTTTAAAAAGATACATTTATATATCAGAATGTACTAAAAAGTATCTATGGGTATTCAAATAAATCTAAAGCTCTCTGACAAAATGATAGAGGCAGCCAAATTAATGGCAGAAAAAAAAGGTCATGATAGCTTGCAAGATTTTATAAGAGAAACCTTGAGAGAAAAATTATTTGAGGAAGTTAATAGTTACAATAGCTATTTAGCTAGTGAAGAATCTCTTGCAAGATTCTGGCTCAGGAAAGAGGAGGATGAAGCTTGGCAGCATTTACAAAAGGAGATATAGTATTGTTTCCTTTTCCGTACACGAATTTGAGCAATAGAAAACTTAGGCCTTGTCTTGTAATATCTGAAGAAATGAACGAAGATATAATTTTATGTCAAATCACATCAAAAGAGATAAGACAAGACAAATACTCTGTTGAGCTGAAAAGTTCTGAAACATTAAACGGAAGCTTACAGATAGATAGTTATGTTCGAACTAATATGATTTTTACAGCAAGCAAAAAACAAATAGTGAAAAAAATTTGCAATATGAATAACAAACGATATGATCAAGTTGCACAAAAAATAATATCACTTATTTCTAGAAGTTAGTGGAATGCAAAAGTTTTATAAAATATTTAAGAAAGTTTATGCAAAATGACAAATAAACCTTACAATATAGAACATTATTCCTCAAGAAGTACTGATTTAGAGACTGTCTGTGAATTATATAACCAAGCAGTTTTACTTAGAGATCTCAGACCAAAACTTGTTCCTCGTTTAATTCCTGATTTAGTTGTTACAGATTCAAGAAGATTAGCTGTATCTCGAAATGATTCAGGAGAAATAACAGGAGTTATGCAGTATTGGGTAGTTGATAGACAAACTCCAGATCAATTTTTTAGCTCACTATTTTCTACTCATCTCTTAATGGACGAGCAGCAAAATGGAATTTTACCATTTTCCTCAAGAGATATTTTAACTTTTTTCACAGGAATTAATTTTGATAATGCATGCTACCTTTCTTTACTTGAATCTTTCAAGCCAGGAAGCGGAACAGCATTATTAAACTCTTTAAGATCACAGAATTTTGATGCAATACTTCTTTATGATGCTCAACGTTCTGGATGGTATGAAAGAAGAGATTTTAAATTCTCTGGACTGAAAACAAATCATTCTCTAGGAGTTGAACCTCTTAAAATAAGATACTGGAAGAGAGGGTAGAGTTACCTCTCAAAGTTCCATTCATCTTTAGAATATCTTTCTTTAACAAGCTGTTCTGCCCTTTTCAGTTCCTGTTCTGTTATTGCTGATGCATAATAATTTTTATCTGCAAGAAAGCCATTAACAAGTGCTTGATAAGTTTCTTGTTTTGTAACATTGCTCAACTGCTTAATGGATGTAACTCGCTCTTTTACATTTTGTATCATCTTGTCCTTTATTTTTTCATCGCTAACTTTTAGAACAGAGAACATCTTTTCAATATCCACGTCATAAAGAATAGTTCCGTGCTGTAAAATAACTCCTCCTCTTCTTGTCTGAGCATTTCCTGAAATTTTTTTTATACATCCATTCTTATTGACAACAATATCATTGATTGGCTTGAATTCCGAGCTTATTCCTAACAACTTAAGACCTTCAACAATCCAATTGCAAATTTCTTTGTACGATTCTATGATTCCTAAGTTCATATCTTTCTCAAAAATAATAACAGAGTAAGTTATTTCTCCTTGAAAATCATGATAGACTGCTCCTCCGCCTGTTCTTCTACGAATAAAGTCAATTCCGAGTTCCTTACATTTCTTAATATTTATTTCATCATTCATACTTTGAAAACATCCTATAGAAACAGCAGAAGGATTCCATTGATAAAATCTTATTACTGGATCTCCCCTCATCTTAACAGACTCTGAAAGAGACTCATCCATAGCCATGTTCATTGCTGCAGAGTAAGTTCTCAAAGGAATAAAACGCCATTTTAATGATTTGTTTTGATTAGTCATTTTTATCTCTTCTTGATTAGTGTATTCTTGTCATTAAATGAACTGTCCA
This sequence comes from uncultured Methanosarcinales archaeon, assembly GCA_964508575.1. GTDB lineage: Archaea > Nanobdellota > Nanobdellia > Woesearchaeales > CAZDUE01 > CAZDUE01. The sequence continues at coordinate 2,723 of CAZDUE010000110.1, read as the reverse complement.
AATTTCTTTGTTGTTCTCTATAGAAGAACCTATTGACTACTTTTTTATCAATCAAAACATTATTATTGCATTCGTTAAGAAGATCCATTGATATGTTTCCTTTGAAATAATGGTTCTCTACTTTCTTGCCTAATTTTTTTACATAATTAGCTAAAGGTTTAAAATCTCCATCTCCGCTTATAAGAATTGCTCTATCATACTTATTCTCATAAGCATCTTTTAGCATATCAAGGGCTAAATGTAGATCATCCCCTTTTATCCGAAAATTATAAGTTCCATCTTTGTTATTTATTCTTTGTCTTTTGCAAAGAATAAGTTTAAAATTTTCCAATTTCTTAAGACGATTAAAGAATTTTTGTTGTTCTTTAAAAAGTTCAGGATTTATTTCATACTTTAAAGATGCATTATAATAATATACTTGTATCAACTTTTTATTTCTGGTCATCTCCTCAGCGTACTTTCCAAAGTCAAATTTGAAGTCAGTATAAGACATCTTTATTGATCTAATACCATAAGAAAAATTTGCACCATCTATATAGATTGAAACTCGTTCCATTGTAAGAATGAACCTACCCTTGCAATTGCAAAGGCAGGGAACACTTTTGCGGCATTCTGCAAGAGCAGATTTTGTCATAGACAAGGCATTGCCTGAGGCCTAATGATTCAGTATCTTTCATACTATTTAAAGGTTACTTTCAAAAATTTCAGAATTCGAAAATCCTCCATTAAAATTGAAAATATTCCGTAAACCCAAATCAGACATTCTTTTCTTGATCTGGCTTAGTTTTGTATACCTTAATTATTGCATTTCTCATATTTCTTGCAATAGCTCTCGAGTCTATCCCTATTAATTGAATATCATTCTGCGAAATCACTTCATTAGTGATATCATTAAGCTGCTCTTCTGATATTTTTGTGCTGATATTTTTCAATTCATCTTCAATAAATTTTAGCTTTTCTTCTGGATGAATAAAGAAATCCCCTGTTATTTGTATTTTTATTATTTTGTTTTTATCTGGATCTAGCTCTAATTTAATCCTTAAAAGTTTTCCTCCAGTAATTTTTTCTTCTGATTGTGAGATCATCACTTTTGAATATTTTGTAAGTTATTATAACTTTTCATAGTTTCAGACACTACTTTTTAATGATTAAAAAAGTTAATTTTATATACTGGTAAAGTCCTCATCTAAAAAAATGAATGCACTCAAATACGGAGCAAGGCAAGCTGTTCAAAATTGCATACAATTAAAATCAGGAGAAAGAGTTGTTATAATTACGGATAGAGATACTTACGGAATTGCTTACCAAATTGGAAAAGTTGCTAATTCTATTTCTCCTGGAAATATTAAACTTTACAGAATGGAACAATTTGGAAATAGGTCAGAAGATGGAAAAAATGCTCTTCAATTCCCTGAAGAACTTAAATCAGCTCTTGATCAAGCAGATGTTAGTTTTTATACAGCAACTTGCATGCCTGGAGAATTAGCCACGTTCAGAAGCCCGATGATAAAAACAGTTGTTTCTAATAAAAATTTAAGACACGCTCACATGCCTGATGTTAACGAGTTATTAATGCAGCAAGGAATGTCTTTAGATTACAATCTTATTCATCAAGTAACCTATAAAGTTGCAGATATTGCAGAACAAGCAGAAAAAATCAGAGTCATAACTCCTGCAGGATCTGATTTTACAGCTTATTTTTCTCAGGAGTATAGATGGGCTAGAAGTGATGGACTAATCACTCGAGGAAATTGGATGAATCTGCCTAATGGGGAAACATTTACATCTCCTGTAAGTTTAGAAGGTCTTATTGTCGTGGATGGAATTTTAGGAGATGCTTTTGGAAAAAAATATGGAGATATGGGAAAAACTCCAATGTATTGGCATGTTCAAGATGGAATAGTTCAAAAGGTAGAATGTTCCATCCCGGGAAGTGTTGAAGAATTTTTATCTTACATGCAATCATGCAGAGAAGGAAATGGACAAAGAATAGGGGAATTTGGAATTGGTACAAGTGTTGGTCTTAAACAATTTCCATTTGCAGGAAATATGATTCAGGATGAAAAATATCCAGGAATACATATCGCTGTTGGAGATCCTCTTGGAAGTAAAACTGGACAAAGAAGCTGGGAAAGTGATGTTCATTGTGATGGAGTTTTAAGAAATCCAACAGTTTACGTGACTGTTAGAGAGGGTAAAAAAATTCTTTTATTAGAAAATGGAGAATTTGTTTTATAACTAATGATGAATTTTAATTTTTTAGGAGTGTATGATTTTTATGACGCTTGCATGGGGAAAGTCCAGTGAAATATTAGTGGCTGGACTTGTTGTTGATGGAAAAGAAATCATTTCAGATATTTCTTTAGGATTAAGCATTGATAAAATTCCTAATCACTATGGATATCCTTTATCTGCTATTGAAGCTCAATCTTTTAGACCACCTACTTTAGCAGAACTCGTGCATGCTTATTTTGGTAAAGATGATAATGGAGATTATTTGTGTCATCAATACAGAAGATCTGTTACTAAAGAAAAAGAAACAGGAGAATGGACTTCAACATTTGTAATTCAAGGCAAAGAACCAAACAGCTTAATCTTGGTAAACAGACCAAAGAAATTTTTAATAGATGAATATGGCCAGATTTCTATTGAGTATGATAAAGAAAATTGTTTTAACTTAACTTCGCCACATGATTAGTTTTCTGATTAATTCTTGCACAAAT
>CAZDUE010000109.1:5067-5329 GCA_964508575.1 uncultured Methanosarcinales archaeon | reverse complement strand
TCTGTCAGTGGATTAGAGCTTTTTTTGATGATGAAGGAACAGTCACATTAAAAGGAATAATTAGAGCTAAATCAATGAATAGAAATGGACTCTTTCAATTGAAGACCATTTTAACCAAAGCAGGAATAGAATCTAATCTTACAGGACCTAATTGTGATAATTCTTATTACTTAAGTATTAAGAAAAAATCTAACAAGACATATTATGAAAAAATCAATTTCTTACATCCTATAAAAAAGTTAAAACTTGAAAAAGAAGTAAA
>CAZDUE010000109.1:3640-5057 GCA_964508575.1 uncultured Methanosarcinales archaeon | reverse complement strand
TATGAAATGGGAAGGATTGCAGAAAAAAGCAAAGCAGAAACATCTCTGAAAAGAGCTAAAGAATTTGTTGATCTTGTTAAAGAAATGTTATGAAAATGGGACGGGGGAGGATTTCCATTGACGTCCTTTTCGTACGTCAATATTTGAACTCCCGACACCACGGTTTCAGTCACTTCGTTCGGAACATTTTTCGCTCCACAAAAAATGCTTCAGCCGTGTGCTCTCCTTAGCCAAAGACCAACTAGCTCAATTCAAGCTGAATCTTATTCAGGCTGAGCTACCGTCCCACAATTCCGAATAAATAAATGGTTTATAATGGTTTTGGTTGCTTAGTGAAACTTTTACTTTTGAGGTGGCTCAGAATAAGTAATTGCTCCTCTCTCAAATGCTTTCATTCTATCAAAAGTATCCTGCCAGCATTCTCTTTCATGATTTCTTCTGTAGATTCCATGAATATTATCTAAAGTAGTTAATATTTCTAAGTCAGACATTTCACTCAAATTAAGAGACCTTGATAATGCAAATATTTCATTTATAAAAAATCTCTTTACTGCATTTCTGTATTCTTGCTGACTGGCTGAAAAAAGTACAATGCAGTGCTTAAGTTCATTCATTCTTTTTTGAAGATTTGGATCATCCACTAATCCAAGTCCTATATAGTATTCATGATTCTTAAAAAAGTAACTTTTTTCTTTTATTGCAGTTTTAATTTGATTCATGTATAAAAGATCAATAAAATAATCATCCCATCCCTTTTGGGAAAAAACTTCAGGTCCTTTTATGTCATTTAAAAGAAGCATCCCTATTCTTCCATAAAATGCAGAATACCCTGCAGCGCCCTCTCCTCTGACTTTATCCATTAGGACAAGATCAACATTTCCTTTATGTCTAGAAATTCCATGGGGTGTACCCTTGACATTTTCCATTATAAGCAGTTTTGCTTCTCCGTCCTCTGCAAAGCCACTTAAAGATACGTCAATAGATGAATTTTTTATTACAACATAATTTATCCTGCCATTCTTTGCTGCATCTACCATGAATCTGTTTAATTTAGAATTTTCAATCACAATTGTATCAGCGTATCTTATATTATTGAAAAGGAAATCAAAGCAAATATCAGAGAGTCTAACAACTGTTCTTTTTCCAAGAGCATCATTTCTTTCTGTCAATAAATGAACAAGAACAGATGAAAACATTCCAAGAGCGACAGAATCTTTTATAGAAATATTCTTAAGCATTTTAAATTTTAAAAAAATCTGAATATCATTAGCATCATAGGAAACACCTGATTCTTTGATACAATCATATATTTTATTATAAGCTTCAAGTAATTGATAATATGAGTAATCAGTAACATTTCCCATATGAAAAATACTTGATCCAATAAATCCCGGATGTATCTCAATTGCAAATTCAC
>CAZDUE010000109.1:0-3630 GCA_964508575.1 uncultured Methanosarcinales archaeon | reverse complement strand
CACTAAGATTATAAAGTTGTTGAAAAATATTTCAAGCTTCAGATACTTGCAGTATTCTTCTTGGTTTTGCAATTCCCTGCAAGTCTTCAAACATATATGCATTAGCCAGATTCATTGTTTATCATGCCTTTTTAAAAAATTTAATCTTGAACCAAGAAGGTTTCTTTTAAGGATCGAGCGTGTTAACTCAATCAAGTCTTGTTCCTTTGCAGATTTAAGCACAGTAATGCCATTATAATCTCCTGAAGTCTGCTGGTCATAACCCAGAACATTAAGTGGATAGTTGCTTGTATGTATTATAGTGCATCTGTATTCATCATTTTCTCTGACAAATTCAATGAACTCTTCTATGTTATGTATTCCACCATCAGTTACAATGTAAAAATCAGTTGGAACTTTGCTTAGCTTGTCAAAGCCAGTAATCATTGCTCTTTTTCTCATGTAATTCTCAACCATGCTTTTAAAGAGCCTGCTTTTTAATAATTCAGAATCTTTAACTCCCATAAGATTATTTCCTTTTGATTCAAGATCACTGCGAAGTCGATTTATATCAACATATGTTCCTCCTCCTTTATACCCGCATAGTGTCTCGAGAGCTTCATATTTTTTTCTTGTGAACTTTAATCGTGTTGCTTCTTCATCAAAAAGAGCAACTCCTACTTCAGCACCGCTTCCCAAATAACTGAGTACACACATTGTAAGTACAATTGTTCCATAGCAAGTAAATTCAGCTGGATTAGGCATTGAACCTGATGCATCTTTCCAGAATACTGCTCTTGAAATTATCTCTCTAGATGCAGGATAAGGGATATGCTCATTCATTCTTGTTTTAGTTAACCCGGGAATTATTTTTCCTCCAGAAAATCTAACATCAAGACCTATTGGCGAGTCATTTATTTTATATTCTTTTTTTCCAAAAGGAATTTCAACAGAAGATAAGCTTAAAATCCTTCTTGGCCTTATGACATAGTTGTAGCTCCTTGCCTGGTCAAGATAATAATCTATTGTTGTTTTATCTGCAAGCTGAAGTTTTCTTGATGTAAGACCAGGGGAATTAGGATTTTGCTTTTTATTTTTTCTAGGACTTGGTCCTCCAAGAAAATGTCTTTTTAAGTCTTCATAAACATCCTTACGTAGAATTTTAACCAATGATCTTATGGCTTCTTCAACTACTGTTCTTTTTTCTCCATCAAGACCATCTATGCTTTTTTTTGTTATCAAACCATGATCTTGACTCATGCAGCTTATCAAAGCTTTAAGTTCTTGATTTAGCTGATCTTTAAGCAAAGGCAAAAGTGCTTCTCCAAATATGTACTGCTGTGATGCATAAAAAAAGTATTCATCCATATCGTTCCCTGAAATTTCAGGGTTTATTATTATCTTGCTGATTTGATCCAATGCTTGAACAATTTTGTCCAGTGTAGAATGCTCGTAACAGCCAAGATCTACTTGAATTGAGAGACCCATTTTTTCTTTCATTGACAAATAATAGCATGCACTTATTGGATTTAGCTGATTTAAAGAAGCAGAATTAAACATGGCAATCCTTGTTTTTTTAATTTCTTCTGAACCCATATCTTGCTGAACAATCATTGCTTCATTAACAAAATCTAAGTACATCTGGTAAATATTGTTTGCAAAAATTCCAAAGTCTTTACTTGCATTATACGATAAAAAAAGTGCTAATGATACTTTTCGTGGGAAAAAAAAGTAATGACCAAATTCATGGATTGGAATTCCTCTTGAAATAACCCTCAAATCTTCAAATTCTGATAACTTTTTTGCAAAATCAGGATTTTCATGTATTTTGTTTTCCAAAAGAGAAATATAAGCAGTTCCTGTTGTATCAAAGAAAGGTCCATCAACAGGAGGCCTGAAAAAGCTTGTCTTTTCTTCCTCAAATCCTTCTCTTAAAATTTGCTGAATTTCTTGATCATCAACCATTTTATTAATTTTTTAAATTTCATGCAGCTCTGGTTTTATTATAAAGATCTAATGCTACTGCTTCTAACATTAACGGAGCAAGAGGATGGTCTGTTCTTCTTAAAATTCTAGCTGCTTTTTTTATTTTTGATTTTAAGCTTCTAAGATTTGCATGCTCACTCTGAAGGATTGAAATTGCATCTCTTATATGATCAAATGATTTATTGCTTCTCTTATTCACCACGTCCTTAAAATCGCCATAAATCTTCCAAGATGATTCAATAGTCTGCCTTGCAAGTTCAAAATTGACAGGCAGTTTTCTTGAATTATTTTGTACTTCCTGAAAAAAGTCTTGTGTCGCCTTTATTCTTCTTGGTGCAGTATAAATAAATGCTGCTTTTAATTCTTCTATATCAACAGCCGGCTTTCCAAAGTACCACGCAATTAACTTTGCAGTAATAAGCCAGTCACGCAGGAATCTACCATGAAGAGCTTCTTTAATTTTTGAAGGTAAATATGCAGCATCATGATTGTCATCTGATTCCGGATCTTCAGCCCTGAGCATTCCATATTTATTGTTATGAATCATTTCAGATAAAAATGCATACCTGAAAAGGTTTGCTTCAGGTGTAAAATTAAGAGAATTTATTTCTAATCTTATTTTTTCTCTGCATTCTCCATTTAATGAAGGCACACCTCTATTATGATAAGCCAGTTGTGTTGTTTTTTCAAGCTCAGATATAGCAGACATTATCTTATCATCATCGCATTTATTTTCATGATAAAATTTTATTAACTTTAATACTTCTTCTCTTAGACCAAGCATCTCTTTTATCTTTACTTCAGCCCCAACAACTAATCTTTCATGGACAATAGGATTATAATAAGCAGGCTCAAGCACAATAGAAAAATTATCAAGCAGATTTTCATTAAGTATAAATGTTCCGCCATAGCATTCAGGATTGATTGCAGAGGCAACTACTTGGTTTGGAACTTCCCATGAATGTGTGGTATAACTCCATACTCCTGTTGCAATTCCTTGTCTTATTCTATTTTGTTCAAGCTCAGAATACCTGTTTAATTCATCAATAAACAAAAAGGGCATTCTAAAAGGAAGGTACAGTATTCCTGCATCTTCACCTTTGTTTAATTTTGGTATGTCAAGAGTTGCATAAATCTCTTCTATTGTTTGACCTGGCGAGCCAACTACTGACTTAATTTCAAAAAAGTCATAAGGAATTTGAAAAAGCATTGCTCCTATTACTCCTGTGAGTTTAGTCTTACCAGTTCCAGCAGGTCCTTCAATTAAAGTATTTTGTCCAAGTATTGAATTTAAAGTCAGCATTAAAGTAGTTATTGGAACATAACTTCTTAGTTCCTCCAATTTTCCGTCAATAAGAAAATCAAGAGAACTACTTAAATTTTGAGAAGGTGAGTAAATATTTTTTGGAGATTCAGCAATAAATTCAGAATTAATATATTCAACAAATGATACAACCTGAGACCTGCAATCTTTTTCTGGCATGAAAAAGGACATCTGGATGAATTATATAAACATTACTATTTTAAAGTAACTTCAATTGGACTTTTTCTTCAATATCTATTAAAACTTATCAGCTAATCTTCTCCCTGAAATAATCAACTAATTCTTCAATTCTTATTCGTTCTTGTTTTGTCGTGTCTCTGTCACGAATTGTTACAGTATCA
>CAZDUE010000108.1:0-5486 GCA_964508575.1 uncultured Methanosarcinales archaeon | reverse complement strand
CTCTGTAAAAGTCTGTAATAAATCTGAGGCCTCCATAAAGCCATAGGAAATGATAAAATATTGTTCCTGGAGCATAGTTTTTCTTTTCTTTATTTTTCCAAAAAAAGTAGATTATTCCAAAAGTTATAAAGTGCGAGATGCTCGCGTAAATCTGATAAGGATGTCTACAACCCTCAACTGCGGGAAACTTAACACACCATGAAACATCTGTAATTTTTCCATACAACTCAGCATTTGCAAAATTTGCCAATCTTCCTAAAGCTAGTGCCAAAGGAGCTAAAAAGAATATTGCATCTAATATTTCCAAGAAATTTATTTCATATTTCTTACAATAGAAATATCCTGCAAGAAGGATTCCTAAGAAGCCACCATAAAATGACATTCCACCATGCCATAACTTAAATAATTCCAAAGGATCTGTGATAAAAATAGAGGGCTCTGCAACCAAAAAATAAAATATTCTTGCCCCTGCAACTCCTGATATTGCAAGCAATAAAACTATAATGTCTGCTTTTTTCTCGTCAAAATTCTTTATCTTGTTGTTCTTTGCAAGATGTGCTAACAATAAGCTTCCTGCAAGAAAATAAAAAGCATAGACTAATCCATAGTATCTAACTTCAAGCCCGAATACCCTGAAAAATACAGGATCTATGTTGTGGATGAACATTATCTTCAATTTATTCTTTTTTTATATAAAGTTAACGCTGAAGATGATGAGAAAAAAATAAAATATGCCGAAACATTTATATAAACTACGTACTTACTACGTACTATGGCAACCACAACATTCACAAGACAAGTATCAAAAGGAACAAGATTCAACCAGATTTATATTCCAAAAGAGATGAATGAGCTTTTCCAAGTTGGAGATACTGTAGAAGTAAAACTAATATCGAAAGTTAGAACTACTCATATCAAAAAAGCACTTCTAAAAGACATAAGAAAAATATTTGCAGAACAAATACTAAAGTTCTTTTCAGATAAAAACATAGATATAATCATCTTCGGATCTTTTGTCAAATCTGAAGAATTCAAAGATATTGATTTAATTGTAGCTTCAGATATTAGTTCAAATTTAGAACAAGAAATAACAAAAAATTTTGGCAGCATATTTCACATCATAAAAATTCCAAAAGATAAAATTCAATCACTTTATGAAAAATGTCCTATTACAAGATTAATGCTAGAATCATTTATTTCAAACTTTGATTTAAAACTAAAAGAAACTAAAAGAATCGACAAGAATTATATAGAATACTTATTGATGATGCCTGAAGATATTTTAGAATTTGAGTTAAACAGCAGAATATACTTTGATAACATCAGAAGAGTTTTTACAATTGAATATTTTCTAAAAAACAAGAAAGCAACATCTGAAAGGATAATAAAAGATATGGAAAAAATAATGGGAAAAGAATTATTGTTAAGGATGAGAAAAAATGAGGATATAAGTCATTCAGAATATGAAAAATCAAAAAAAATAATAAAAGACAAGTTAAAATCAATAAGGAGTATCTTAAATGTCAAAGAAGCAAGAAATTGAAAAGCTGATAAAATTTAGTGTCTTATATTTAAGGCATAAGATAGGAAGCATAGTGAACAAAGAAGAAATTTATTCTTCAAAATACGCAAAGGAAGCTGAAAGCTTTTTGGAACAGACAAAAAAAGTTGCAAGAACATTATCTCTTAATGTGCATGAAAAAGAAAAATTCAAGGAGCAGCTGAAAAAAGATTTAAAATTGGATCTAGAAAATAAAAGTTTTCTAAATTCTGAAAAATTCAATTATATTGAAAAAGAAGTTAACAGCTTGATCAAAGAACTAAAATTATGACCTCCCCCTCTGCAGTTCATAAGCTTTTTTTATGTCTTTTAATGTTGATATATCGTCAAGTCCTTTATCATCTCTGACTCTCACCATTCTTGGAAATCTTAAAGCAAAACCCGAACTGTAAGTAGGACTTGCTTGTATCTCCTCGTATTTCACTTCAATAATTACTTTTGGCTTCACTTTAATTTCTTTTCCTTTTTGCTCTGTAATTAAGGGCTGCAAGATCTCTGTCATGTGAGTGAATGTACCGCCCTCAGAATCTTCTTTTTCTTTTATTCCTGTTCCAAGCTTTCCAATTTCAAGAAATTCATCTCCTTGCTTGCATGCTAATGTATAACTAGTAAGCCAGTTTGCTCTCTTTCCTTCACCCCATTCTGCTCCAACTATCGCGAGATCTAATGTTTCCATTGTTGGCTTTAGTTTTAACATGTAGCCAACTCGAGATCCTGGTTTGTAAGGAGCGTCCATTTTTTTTGCCATTAAACCTTCATTTCCTGATGATAAGGAATCCTCATAAAATTTTTTGGCTTTTTCTTCAGAATCTGTTACAATTTTTCTTGCAGGAATTATTTTTTTATCAATGCTAGGAACAACTTTCTCAATCAATCTTCTTCTTTCTTCAAACTGCTCATTTATCAAGTTTTTTCCTTCCAAATACAACATGTCAAAAACATTTACTTCAACTGGAAACTCATCTGCTACTTTCTCTATATCATATTTTCTTTTAACTCTCTGAGAAATTTTTTGGAATGGCAAATATTTTTTAGTCTTAGGATTAAAACCAACAGCTTCTGCATCAAGAATGAATGATTTTGCCTTGACTTTCTTTATATAATCAACAACTTCTGGAAACTGGTCTGTTACATCTTCTAAGTTTCTTGTAAATATTTGAATAAAATCATCTTTCTTGTGGATCTGCATTCGAAATCCATCCATTTTAAATTCAAACTGTGCAGGCTTGCCTACAGTTTCAAATGCTTCAGATATATTTTGAGCTTTTTGCGCAAGCATTACTTTTATCGGGTTGCCTATTTTAAGCTCAACATTTACAAGTTTTTTTTCTCCTTTTCTCGCAATTAGCGCAACTTCAGAAAAGTCATTCAGTAAATTGTAAGCGTTCTCAACAATTGAGTTTATCCTGTTATACTCCACTCTTTCTGTTTTTTCATCTTCCCAAGTAATTCCATTTTTATCATACTTAAAATCAAAAGAACTCCAAACTATTGCATCTCTGATTGATCCATCTCCTACGCCTACTCGCAAGTCATTCAATGTTGTTCTTACAATGTATCTTGCTTCAAGCGGCTCAGCACTTGTCAACAATTCTGCGATTAATCCAACTTTCTGGTCTACTGTACCTTGCCCAACAAGTCCTGCAAGTTTTTGTAAGTTTGTAAAAACTTTTTTAACATCTAGTTTTTTAGAAAATAAAGTAGATTGGGATTTTTTCTTTCCTAAATGCTCGGCAACATTTCCTAAGTCTCCGATTTCTCTCCAAAAATCATTTATTTTTTCAACTTCTTTTCCTGTCGCTTTAGCTATTGCCTTAATTATTAATTTATCAGCAACCCCTAACTCGCGAGAATCCCAGAGAGGAAATAATCTTCCTTGGATTAGTAAAGTAATTACAGGAATATCTTCATCAGGAGTTTTCTTCAGAAAGTCAGCAAGATAATATGTCTTTTCAAGCCGCTTTGAAGTCTTTTCTAAACTATCGTATAGCTCGCACAGTTCAAGGTATTGCATTGTCTGAGTTAATCAAGAATGGTTTAAAATGTTTTCCATGGTTTTTTTTTGAAGTCATGATAGTTAATAACATCTTGTGCACAAAAGATTGATAAATAGAGAGAATATTCCTAAGAAGATGATTCAAACAATACCAGAAATTTTATTCGGAGTCGGAAGTCAGAAAGCAATAGGAAAACTTGTGATAAACCATGGAAATATGAAAGTTCCTGTTGGCAATGTATCCTATGCAAAAATAATGATTGCAGGTGTTGTTTATGGTTGTCTTACAGATCGTCCAGAAACTGAATTGTGGGAATGCGGGTTTGACTTTAAACCAAGAGAAAGATATGCTGAAAAACCATTTTCAGGAAAACTTGGTGAATCGTTAGTTGGTTATAGAATAGATCAGATTCTTACTACGGGTGATTGGGACAATCCTGATGAACATTGGGGTGAACGATTAGATCCTAAACATATCACAGGTATTGGAAAAATCTTAGTTTATAATTTTGGACCTTCAGAACTTGAGGGACTTAACAAATACCTGATTGGCGGAGTTGTAGTTGGAAATAGTTTAGAAGAAATAGGTAACCAAGAACTTTGGACAGGAGAAATGAACCTCACTCCTGTAAACATATTTTCAGATACCGGAGATCCAGGAGTTATAAGAGGACTGAGATTAGATCAAGTTCTAACTTCAGATACTTGGCATGATGGAAAAAATTACGGCACAAGAAGATGGGACTCATCAGCAAATAAGTTTTTAATTGATCATTACGTTGATTAGTTTAATAAAAATAAATACAAAGATCAATCATAATAACTTTATTCAGATTCAGCCATCTTCTTCTTTAAAATATAACCAAAGAACTTATTCAAAATCTTAGCCGCTGTAAAAGCTGAGAGATGATTTCCTGGAGTTACCATTGGATTAAGTTCATTTATATCAAATCCAACAACATTCTTTGTCTTAATTACATTCTCAAGAATATGTATTAGTTCATAATAATTCATTCCTCCTGGCTCTGGAGTTCCAACTGCTGGCATTACTGACGGATCAAGAGAATCTAAATCTAGAGTGATGTAAACATTTTCATTTAATCCTGCAAGCAGTTTAGGAATATCATAGTTAGGAGCGTATTGAATATTTATTCCATTATCCTTTGCAAACTTCCTTCCTTCTTCTGAGATATTTCTTATTCCTATTTGCGAGATTGAAGGACAGACTTCAAAGAATCTTCTTGAGACACATGCATGATGGAATTTTGTCCCTTCAAAACTATCTTCCATATCTGCGTGAGCATCAATGTGCAATATAGAAAGGTTCTCGTATTTCTCAGCAACAGCCTGAACAGCTCCAATACTAATAGAATGTTCTCCTCCAAGAATTGCAGGAATTTTTTCATCTTTCAAAACTTCAAGAACAGCTTCTTTAATAGTATCAACCATTTTTCCAGGAGTCTTGTAAACTACTAACTCGTCTTTAGTATGAATTCCAAAATCAACTGGATAAAGATCAAGATCATGATCATAAAATTCTAAGTCTTTAGAAGCTTTAATTATTTCATGCGGTCCAAATCTGGTTCCAGGAACATAACAAGTAGTAGCGTCGTAAGGAATCTGAATTATAACTGCGTTAGCTTTATCATAATCTGCCTGCTGATTGCAAAATGTGAATGGTATTGTGTTCATGAATCCAAGAATCATGGTTTTTTATTTAAAGGTTTTGTAACGAGTAACGAATAACGTTTCAAGAACCCAATAACAAACAAAAAAGTTTTTTCAGGGAGCTTGTTTTTATCCAGCTAATAAAGTGAGCAGTAAAGAAATACATTAAGATAGGAGTAACTTGGTACAATGAAATAAAACCTCACCGAAAGGAAATAATTTCAGGATACTCCACTTAACCTAAAAAGCAAAACCATTAAA